>CAZIGO010000253.1:0-1284 GCA_964538595.1 uncultured Chitinophagales bacterium
CAACTATAGTTAAAACTGCTCCACACTTTGTCTAGTGTGAGGGTATCTGAGCCCACCGGACATATTTTTACCGGCGATACAGCATTAACCGGTAAGGGAAAAATGGTATCCGTACGGACCGGATAATCTATCGTATCCAACTGGCATTTGTATTCTCGTATCAAACGGACATTCGCATCAGTAACAGAATCGGGCCACTGTACTATAGCTTTTTTGGCACTATCTTGCCCAATAACATTCCCTTTGTCGGATTGCCAATGATAGTGATAAGGATCCATAGTATCCGGCAACGTGTAGAGGTCAGCCACGCCGGGACAAACGCTATCTGCACCTATTATACTATCAGCGGGAAAAGAATACTCTTCCACTTGTACATTAAACGTATATTGGTTTGTTTTTTGAGGACAACCTTTATCTTTTACATTTACATAAAAGGAATAGGGTTTACTGCGTGCTTGTCCACAACCGGTCACCCAACAAAACTGAGTAGCAGCTACAGAATCTCCTTGACCGGGGAGAAGCTCGCCGGCGGGTTGAACTTGATTGGAGTCCAGCACAGGACCCAACCCCTCAATAAAAACACTATCCCCATCCGGGTCATAACCCTTCACCTGGAAACATAACGTATCATTTTCGTACATACTGTACGACTGCTTGATACCTCTATTGTTATTGGAATCTACTAAATAGGGCGTGTTATTTTTTTGCGCACAATTTTCTGCGATTATCTGGAGTTCTTTTCTGGTGCGGCTGATCATAGTATCCTGACGATATTCTTCTACCTCTACCTGCATCAAATAATTCCCTGCATTGGGCGTAGAAAAGCAGCTCAGGCCGGTGGAGCTATTAATATTTGACCATCCGTTGTTTCCCAGCGGCTTTTTTCCGCTGTAACCACTTTTGAACCACACGGTGTCAAATAAACTGCCGGTGATAGGACCCGGTTGAGGCGTATCCGGTTTGCTCTGCCAGGGTCGACCAAAAGTAAACACCAGACTATCTCCATCTGTATCAACGGCATCATTGGCCACACAGGTAGTGTCATCCGTACATATATAGGGGGGATTTAACGATTCAAAACAGGGGGAACTGTTTTCATAGCGAGTGGGCGCAATGTAATTATAAAAAGTCATGCCTTGCAAAGCTGTATCGACTGTATTCTCCACCCCCACTTGCCGACAACAGGACTGATACGATAAGTGATACCCCGAATCACTAGGGGCTAAGGCTATTGTATCTTTATAACAGCATTTCTCTATAGTAGGTGATGTTAAAGTATCACAT
>CAZIGO010000253.1:1294-3394 GCA_964538595.1 uncultured Chitinophagales bacterium
GATCAACAGCAGCTGGACAATTGGCACCCGTCGTATCCCGGTAAAGACAGAGTTTTACAGCATATTCATATTGATCATTGACACTGTCATAACGAATAAAATCATAGCACATATCGCCCCCTATAACGTGGCTGGCTTGTACTTGAGGTGTCCCCCACACTATTATCATACAAAAAATGAACCCGATCCACCGATAATTCATAAGCAAAAATACGCCTTTTTGCGGCACTCATATATAATATATAAACTTTCCCTCAAACATATAACAAAAGTTAAAAAGAAACCGATTCCGGATATATACCGGTTATCCACTGTTTATCGAATAATAGTTATCGGTCCTTTCATGGGTTCACGCTCAACATCCTTAAACTTCAGGATATAATAATAGGTGGCTGCCGGTAATTTCTGACCATTATGGGTACCGCCCCAATCATTGTCATAATTCTTACTTTCAAAAACCATATTTCCCCATCTATTATAGATCTCTACCGCTATTTCACCCACCTTTTCTTTACCCTGGATGCGCCACTTATCATTAATTCCATCGCCATTAGGGGTAATGGTATTGGGCACTTCAAATTCTTCTAACGATTCAATCATTACAATAACACTGTCTGAATTTTGACACTGGTTCGTATCCGTGATCATTACATAATACGTCGTGGAATCCTCGGGTTGAGCTACCGGTTCGGCTGAAGTGCTATCATCCAACGTGCTGCCGGGCGTCCAAAGGTATTGACTCCCTCCCGAAGCACTTAATTGTACTGCACTCCCCTTCTTTATTGTAGTATCAGGATAAGGGTTTAACGTAGGACCTGGTAACGAGTGGACTTTAACCTGTTTCTGAGCAGTATCCCGACAACCATATTGGTTCGCCACTGCTAATTGTGCCGTATATTCACCGGCACTGTCATACAAATGGGTGGGATTGAACTTTATAGAGGTATCCCCATCGCCAAATGACCAATGCGTCGCAGAAGGAGATCTGTAGGTTTCAAGTGTAAAATGGGTAGAATCCCCTTCACAAACCGTATCTGCACTAAAGCGGGCCGGTAACAATATTGATATTTGTACATTCTTACTTATCGTATCTTTACATCCATGTTCCGTTTCAACTTGCAGTGTAGTTAAGTAAAGACCTGTACTGTCATATAAATGCTGTGGATTTTGTTGACTAGAAGTATCCCCATCGCCAAAATCCCAATGCCAATTGGATACGTTATCCCCATAAGTTTTCGTAGAGTCATAGAAATAAGCAAAATTCAGTAATTGTGAGCACGATTGGGAATAGTCAAAACTGGCATCAGGCTGCGGGTGCACTTCAACGGGTTCGTGGGCCGTACTTTGACAGCCATTATCACCGGTTATAGTTAATACAACATCATAGGTATTGGCTGAATTGTATAAATGCGAGGGATCGGATACCACCGAGGTATCCCCATCATCGAAATCCCAATGATAGCCGGTGATCCCCCCCGTACCGGTAGGTAACGAATTATCAGTAAAATGAGTGGTGTCTTTAAAACACTCTTCGGTATACGTAAAGTCTGCCGCTGGCGTATCTAACACTGTAATCGTCTTCTGTACCGAATCCGTACAACCGGTACCGCCGGCGCCAGTCACCAGGGTCACTACATACTCGCCCGTATCCGTATAAGTATAATCCGGATTGACGAGCGTTGAAGTGCCGCCATCCCCAAAAAACCAATCCCGGTCCGTAATGGTACCGGCCCCAAGGGTAGAGCTGTCGGTAAAATGTACTACGCGCCCCTCACAGGGTAAGGTGTAAGCAAAATCGGAATTGGGTGTTTCGCTGACATTGACGGCTTGTTGGACAGTATCCACACAGCCGCTGTCGGATTCGACGGCCAATTCGGTCATAAAAGTGCCGCTGGTGTCATACAGGTGGTCCGGATGACGATCATTTGAGGTGTTACCATCATCGAAGTCCCAACTCCAAGCATTTACATTGCCATAAAAGACGGTAGAAGTATCGGTAAAACGGGTTGTATCCCCCATACAGACGGCCGGTGCGGTAAAGCCTGCACTGGGCGCCGGGTAAGTGGCTACCTCTTTGGTAGCGGAATCAACACAATTCTG
>CAZIGO010000254.1:0-3390 GCA_964538595.1 uncultured Chitinophagales bacterium
AAAAACATGGTGTTGATCGACCGCCCCTGTCCCCTCAAGAGCCGTGGAGGTGGCAATGACAGGTTTCCCAAGCGCCATAGCTTCTAAGATCTTTATACGTAAACCACTGCCGGCTAATAAAGGGACGATCAAAGCCCCCTTATTTTGCATAAACTTAATAGCATCCGGTACTTCGCCGGACACGTCAATATTTTGGTGACCGTGATAATTATATAGCCAATTTGGCGTGTTACGGCCTGCTAAATAAAGAGAAAGGGGATAATGCTCTTCTTGTAAAGGGGACCATACTTTTTTAATGAACCATTCCAGACTCTTTTGGTTAGGGAGCCAATCCATAGCCCCTATGTGAAATAAAGAGGGATGAGGGGCAGGTGTAAGGGGGTAATCATTTAAGTCAATGCCCGTGGGAAGCGACTTGACAGGGACGTCGGTATGTGATTTGAAAAAATATTCATCCTGGAAAGATATAGGAAGAATACCATCTACCTGGTTGATTAATTGTTGTTCACGCTTTTTAAGCCGGTGCGTTTGGAGCGATAAATACATTTTTTTTATAAGATGGGCCTCCTGTTTTGTATAGCGTTCCCAAATTTTGTGTTCGATATTATGAGCGCGTAAAAGTAAGCAATTATCAAAGTTTGCTCGAATCACATCTGTATACAATAAGGGAATCAGTCCTTCGGCTTGGACTATATCAAAAGAGTTTGCTCTTAATATTTCCTGGAGCCTCTGAGCATAAGTACGGGATTGAAACCGCGATAAGTGATAGGGCCTCGTACTCATCAAATTACCTATTACATCCCACCATTTTATCCGGTTATCTATCTCTACAAACTGAAATTCCGTGTTTTGTTGAAGAGAATCGGGTAGTTGTTCAAGAGAGCAATAATGCTTGGGCGTGTTCATGACTAAGACAACAACCCGGTGATTATTGTAATGAAGAGCTTTGAGCATGTATAGCATGGCCAAACTCCCACCATCTTTAGGGGGGTAAGGGGGTTTGTTACAAAGCAGCAATATTTTCATGGATAGGGCTTTGACTCTCTTATCATCCTTGAAAGTGTGAAATTTTTTTAGAAAAACAAATTTTTTCCATCCTCCTTCCGTTGGCCTCTTAGGTAAATCGTATTAATATTGTACCTTCGCGGTATGATTGAAGTAAAAAATGTATACAAATCCTTTGATGATCTGGAAGTGTTAAAAGGCATTAACTTATCGATCGATAAAGGAGAGATCGTATCTATTATGGGAGCCTCCGGAGCTGGAAAAAGCACACTACTGCATTTAATCGGAACATTGGATGCTCCCAATAGCGGAGAGATCATCATTAATGAGGTAAATACCCGAAAAATGAGAGGGAAGGGATTAGCGCAATTCCGGAATAAAAATATCGGTTTTATCTTCCAGTTTCATCATCTATTGCCTGAATTTTCAGCCTTGGAAAATGTTAGTTTGCCCGCCCTCATAGCAGGCAAATCGCAAATGGAAGCGGAACAGAAGGCCCGTGACTTGCTTAAATTTTTAGGGTTGAAAGAACGACTCACGCACCAACCTAATGAATTATCGGGAGGAGAGCAGCAGCGAGTAGCGGTGGCTCGGGCTTTGATAAATAATCCTGCCATCGTATTGGCTGATGAACCTTCCGGTAATTTGGATTCTAAAAACTCCGATGAACTCCACAATTTGTTTTTTAGTTTACGCGATGAGTTTGACCAAACCTTCCTGATTGCTACTCATAATAAACACCTGGCCCAGTTGGCAGATCGGATGCATACTATACAGGATGGGATAATTAACGCGACCGCTGATTAAAAATCGAAAGTGAGCCCTAACTCGATGGGCGGGAGGGTGGGATAACTGCTATGACCTTTGGGATCATTTTGTGGCAACCCCGTGGAATTGTTTCGGGAATATAATTGATCTTGTTGAAAGTAGTCGGAAAGTCGATAATGGGCTGTTATCCCCACCCACTTGTAGTTCACTTGGGTATAAATACCATAGCGTAGTTTTTCTATTCCGCTTACGCGGGGGATCTTCACTTTAATATCTTCTCTCTTTAACTTGTTTTTATATGAAGAGCTGATCTTATAACCAGCACTGGCGCCCACCTCTGCATGTAATCCTACTTCATCTTCATTACCCCGTATTATATTAAATTGAAAGCCAAGGGGAAGGCTTACATAAATACTTCGTATTTTTTCATACACGTATTTATCGCTGCCCGTGGTAGGGAAAGTTTTGTCGGCAGTTTCCTTAAAACGTAATTTGGTAAATGTAAAACCCGGATGGATCTGGAATTCTAAAAAGCGAGAAAGCGGGAAAGTGCCTCCAATACTAAACGATATGGATTTGGTATTAAAATTTTTATAAGGAACACTGTCTGTTTTATTTTGGGGTATAATAACGCGCCATTGAAATTGCCCGTTGATGCGGTTTTCTAATGCTTCAATACTAATATTTTCTCCCTCTTTTTGAGAAGGAGGCGATTTTTCCTGGGCTTGTGCGATTAAACTGGATACCAGCAGTATTAAAACAGCAATAGGAAGGCGGAATTTTATCATGAAATCAATTTTAATTTGCTAATCAACAAATGTATACCTTTTTTAGTAATTACAATAACCCTCCTCAGTAAAAAATATTTTGTTATTTCCTGTTAAATTTGTAGGTAATAAGTAGTTTAAATTATAATTGTGCCCGCGCTAAAAAAGATATTACACGATTATTGGGGATATGAGTCTTTTCGTCCCTTGCAAAAAGAGATCATTACCTCGGTATTGGAAGGCAATGATACGTTGGCTATCCTCCCCACGGGCGGCGGAAAATCATTGTGTTACCAATTGCCCGCCTTAACTGGGGAAGGACTGACCATTGTAGTTACTCCACTTATCGCTCTTATGAAGGATCAAGTACAGCAGTTGAAAGAAAAAAATATTCCGGCAGTAGCGGTATATAGTGGTATGAGTAAAAGAGAAATTGATATTACGCTGGATAATTGCATATATGGTTCGCCCCGTTTACTTTATTTATCCCCCGAACGGCTGAAATCAGATCTGTTTCAAGCCCGTTTAAAAAAAATGAAAGTTGATTTATTAGCCGTCGATGAAGCCCATTGTATTTCGGAATGGGGATATGATTTTCGACCAGCTTATTTGGAAATTGCCGAGATTCGTTCTTTTATTCCGGAGTCTCCGGTGTTGGCGCTTACGGCCACAGCCACACCTACCGTTAAAGAGGATATACAGGAAAAACTTGAGTTAGCTGTCCCCCACGTCTTTCAGCAAAGTTTCGCTCGGGATAATTTGTCCTATTCTGCTTTTTATGAAGAAGATAAATATAATCGTCTTCTTAAGATACTGAATAACGTAAAAGGTACCAGTATACTATATGTCC
>CAZIGO010000255.1:0-3017 GCA_964538595.1 uncultured Chitinophagales bacterium
TTGGGAGAGTGGCGGTCTCCAAAACCGCTGGTTGGGGGTTCGAGTCCCTCCACCCGTGCTATTAAATTAAATAAGAAAAGTGGTGCTACAACGTACTAAAATTTATATTAAAGAAACAGTGGACGAACTTCGTTATAAAGTATCTTGGCCTTCGTGGCAAGAGCTTCAAAGCAGCGCTGTCGTGGTTTTGATAGCCTCTCTGATCATTGCGCTAGTGGTTTATGCAATGGATATGGCTTCTAAAACAACGCTGAGCGCCATTTACGACCTTTTTAAATAATGAAATGGTTTTATGGCTAAACAACAAGAAAAGAACAGCAAGAAAGAGCAGCAATCAACTCAACCTAAGCGGGATGAGAACGCGAATTGGTATGTCTTGCGAGTATTTGGAGGGCGAGAAAATAAAATAAAGAAAAAACTGGAACGCGAGATCGAACATCAAGGATGGGATAAGGTGATCAAAGATATTTTAATTCCCACGGAAAAGGTCTATAAAATCAGAGGTGGTAAAAAAGTAACTAAAGAACGCAATTTTTTCCCGGGCTATATATTAATGCAGATTGACCCGGAGAATTTTACAGAAGATATGGTGCAGCATCTGCAAAATATTAACCAGGTAATCAGTTTCTTGGATGGCGGAGAAGGAGAGCCGATACCATTGAAGAAAAGTGAAGTGAACCGTATACTCGGTAAGGTGGATGAGGCTCAAGAGGAAGGAGAAAGTATGAAGGAACCCTTTATTGTGGGAGAAACTGTCAAGATTATAGATGGGCCCTTTAATGATTTTAATGGAAAAGTGGAGGAAGTAAATGAGGATAAAAAGAAATTGAAAGTTATGGTAAAAATATTCGGTCGTAATACACCGGTAGAATTAAATTTTATGCAAGTCGAAAAGATCCAATAATATGGCGAAAAAAGTTGACAGTTACGTAAAACTACAAATTCGGGGCGGCCAAGCCAATCCTGCTCCTCCCGTTGGTCCAGCTTTAGGAGCTAAAGGGTTGAATATAATGGACTTTTGTAAAAAGTTTAATGCCCGTACCGAAGATAAAAAAGGTAAATTATTACCTGTTGAAATTACGGTTTATAAAGATAAATCGTTCGATTTCATTATTAAAACGCCGCCCGCTTCCGCTCAATTGATGGAGCTGGCCAAATTAAAGCAAGGTTCCCCGGAAGCTGGCAGAAGTATGGTGGGCAATGTTACGTGGGACCAGGTAAAAGCTATTGCTGAAGATAAATTACAAGATCTCAATACTGATGATGTCGAAGCGGCTATGCGAACGGTGGCCGGTACGGCAAAGAGTATGGGGATTACTGTTCAAGGAACGCCTCCGTGGCAAAAAAATGAGTAAATTATGGCTGTAAACACCAAACAACGTAAAAAGACACTCGAAAAATACGACAAGCATAAGATCTATAGTTTGAAAGAGGCTTGTGAATTAATAAAAGATATTAATGAAGCCAACTTTGATGCCTCCGTGGATTTGGCGGTTCGATTGGGCGTTGATCCTACCCAGGCCGACCAAAACGTACGGGGAACGGTCACCCTTCCTCATGGTACCGGTAAAGAAATCAAAGTATTGGCACTTTGTGAAGAAAGTAGGCAAAAAGAAGCTGAAGAGGCAGGGGCCGATATGGTCGGATTAGATAAATATATAGAAAAGATTGAAGGAGGATGGACTGATGTTGATGCTGTGGTGGCTACCCCTAAAGTAATGCCCAAGATCGGAAAGTTAGGAAAGTATTTGGGGCCTCGGGGACTGATGCCGAATCCGAAATCCGGAACGGTCGCTGAAGATATTGGCGAAGTAGTTAAACAGATAAAGAAAGGAAAACTCTCTTTCCGGGTGGATAAAAATGGTATCGTACATTTGCCCATCGGTCGGGTTTCCTTTACTTCCGATCAACTGTATGATAATGCCTGGGAAGTGATTCAATCATTATCTCAGCTCCGCCCGGCTTCTGCCAAAGGAGACTATTTCCGGGGCGTTTACATGTCTACTTCTATGAGCCCTTCGATAAAAATTGAATCGAAATCACTAAATGCGGTATAATTATGAGTAAAACCAGAGAAGAAAAAGATCAAATAATAGAAATGTTATCTCAAAAATTGGAGGAGTATGATTTCTTTTATCTTACCGACTCCTCCGGTTTAAGTGTTGCAGAAGTCAATGAACTGCGCCGGCTCTGTAAAGAACAGGGTATAGAATACAGGGTGACTAAAAACACCTTACTTAAAAAGGCAATGGAAGAGCATGATGGTGCTTTTGAAGAGTTATATGACCATCTTAAAGGGCCGACCGCTGTCTTCTTTACTGAAACTTCCAATGCACCGGCCAAAATTTTAAAAAAGTTTCGAAAAAACCATCAGAAACCGGAGTTGAAAGTCGCTTATTTAGAATCTGATTTGTATGAAGGCGATGAACAAATTAAAACTTTAGCTGCCCTAAAAAGTAAAGAGGAACTTATCGGTGATATTGTTGGATTGTTGAAATCTCCCATGCAAACGGTTATTGGCGGCCTGCAATCTGGTGGTCAACGACTCGCAGGAGCTCTGGAAACATTGGCAGAAAAAGAAGATAAGGATAATCAATCTGATTAATTTATCATACAAACAAAAGTTTTCATTGTTAACAATTATTTCTTAATTTAGTAAACCCAAAAATCTCAATAAAATGGCTGAAGACGTAAAAAAACTTGCCGAAAAACTTGTTAACCTTTCAGTTAAAGAAGTTAACGAACTTGCTGATGTTCTTAAAGAAGAATACGATATAGAGCCTGCCACAGCTGCTGCTCCTGTTGCAGCCCCTGCTGGAGGCGGTGAAGGTGGAGAAGGTGGTGATGAAGAGCCTTCTACTGTTTCCGTTGTCCTCAAATCTCCAGGCGGTAAAAAATTAAATGTTGTTAAAAAAGTAAAACAGATTACCGGGCTCGGGCTCAAAGAAGCTAAGAAATTAGTGGATGATGCTCCCCAACCTGTCAAAGAGGACATCGACAAGGAAGAAGCCGATGAC
>CAZIGO010000255.1:3027-3376 GCA_964538595.1 uncultured Chitinophagales bacterium
CTGAAATTGAAATGAAGTAATTTCCCGCTACTATTTTATTGGTTATGTTGCTTTTCACGATATAACAGGTAGCTTATATCGTGCTTAGAAATATTTTTAAATTTAAAACACCCTTCCTAACCTATGGCTGAGATTAAAAAGAAGAAGGATGAACGGGTTAACTTTGGTGCTTTTGATCAAGAGGGCGGTTATCCAGACTTTTTAGAAATTCAATTAAAGGCTTTTAAAGAATTTTATCAATTAGAAGCTTCTCCAGAAGACCGAGAAAATAAAGGCCTGTATCGGGTCTTTCAAGAAAACTTCCCGGTCACTGACTCCCGTGGTATTTTTGTGTTGGAGTTTTTGGATT
>CAZIGO010000256.1:0-3365 GCA_964538595.1 uncultured Chitinophagales bacterium
CCTTTATACCCTCCCTATAATATTAGGGATAGCGGGAAGTCTGTTTTATAAAACTTCTTCCTCAGTACGCAGGTGGATTAACTATGCCGGTTTAATGCTCAGTACAGGTTATTTGATTTTTACCTTGGTAAATAAACAATTGATCACCGATGTGTTTGTTCAGGCCACTAAAGCACAAAATTTGAATATACAACGGTATCAAACACATCCTACTCCTTTTAATAATATTATGTGGTCTTTTACAGGAGAAACAAAGGAGGGGTACTATATCGGTTTTTATTCTTGGTTCGATAGCTCGAAAAATATAAATTTTCAGTATTATAAAAAGCAACGAGCATTGATCAAACCTTATCGGGCTGATAAACAATTGCAGAAATTAATCGATATAACTAATGGGTACTTTCTTATACGCCCTGCTGATTCTGTTTTTCATTTGCACTCCTTGCGTTTTGGACAGCCATTGGGATGGTTACCGGGTGAGCCTCAATTTGCTTTTACTTATCAATTAAAACCCGTCAATACAGGGGACCGTCTGTTGCATATTACCAAAATTAGAGAACGTCAACCCGATAATGATATGTCAGCAGCTTTTCAGTTACTTTGGAAACGTATTCGAGGTATCCCGGTGAAAGAGGAAGGTTAAAGAAAAAATGTGCTAAAGAATATTGCCTTACTATATTTTAAATCCCATTACTGTGATATCATCAGTTTGCGTAGCATTAGATGTTTCCTTCCACTCTTGAATGGTTTCCTTTAATATAAGTTTTTGTTCTTGCAGAGGACGATGGCTGATGCTCATCAATAATTCTCGTAATCGTTTTTTTCTGAATTTTTTATCATACTTTCCGCCGAATTGATCGCTATAACCGTCGGACATTAGATAAAAGGTATCCCCCCTTTGAATTTTAATTTGGCGCGAAAGAAAAGGTTCCCTTTCCGGCCAAAATCCCCCGATCGGCTGTCGGTTACCGGCTAACTCCTCTATATTATTATTGTGGATCTTGATAATTTTATGATTAGCGCATGCATAGTTGAGTGTATTGTTTTTTAAATCAAAACTACATAAAGAAATATCCATACCGTCAGGTATTTGACGCGGAATGTCTTCCTGGTAAAGGTTTTGTTGCAATTCACTATTGAGTTTATTTAATATTTTGGACGGGTAATGGGTTTGTTCATCGATAATAATTTTATTCAATAAGTCATTGCTGATAATACTCAAAAACCCACCGGGTACACCATGACCGGTACAGTCGCCGAGAGCTATGATTACTTTCTCGGCTGTTGTTGTTTTGTAAAACCAATAGAAATCGCCACTGACTATGTTAGCGGGTAGGAACAGGACAAAACTGTCACTAAAATATTGATCAACATGGGACAGGTTGGGTAATACGGATTTTTGTATTTCTTGAGCATATCGTAAGCTCTTAAGGTGTTTATTCAGCTGTGTTTTTTTATTCAATAAATAAATCCTCTGCCGGTGTCGCCATAGTAATTTTTCACACAACTTACCCAATTTTTGTAAAGCATTTTCTTGTAGTTTAGTAAGTTGGCAAGGTTGAGAGTCAGTGACACATAAAGCACCCAGGGCAAAATTATTGGGGGTGAGCAGGGGAATGCCTGCGTAAAAAATCAAGTGCGGATTTTGGTTGACGAGGGGATTGTCAACAAAACGATGGTCTTTTCGGGCGTCTTTTATTTGTAAGAGCTGATGAGGCGGGGATATAGTATGCTGGCAGAAGGATTGTTCGCGTGGTATTTTATTGATATCGATCCCCTTTTTGGATTTAGTGAATTGATAATGCTTCCCCATTATATTAAGCATAGCAACAGGAGCTTCACAAATTTCTGCTGCTATATTAATGATCTCATCAAATTCTTCCTCAAAAGGGTGATCTACTAAATTGTATTTTTTTAATGCTGCTAACCGTTTCTTTTCCCTTTTATCAATTGTGCTCATATACATATTAAAGTAAATTTAGTAAGAATAATTTGGCGGCGGGTGGTAATAATACGATAATATAAGAATTTGATTATAACTTTGTTTATCTCTTTTACAAATACTTGTAAAAAGATATTTACTAAAAGACATACTTTATTTTATATCAATAATAAAAAAAGTAGTGCAATAGCGGTATGGTATTCTTGGATAAAATAAATGGGTAGCGGTAATATAGAGTCAGCTAAAAAGATTCTATTATTTGATAGATTATTATAGTAATTTTCTAAATTTAGTATTTGAAGTGTTAAAGAGCAGAAGTTGAATTAATGTGTTTTAATATTCCGGAGGAAATCGTTTAATTATTTAAAACAATATAAGTTATGTATGCATTTAATTCATTGATGATAGGAATTGATTTAACGACGGATAATAATACTTTAATTAGCTATGCTTATCGTATTAGTCAACTGTTTGATAGTGATAAGATCTTTTTTGTTCATGTGACGAAGGATTTGAATGAAGAAAAGGATTATTATAGCGGTGATCAACCTTATGATGAATATTTAAAAGAACAAGTGCGCGATCAAATCCGCTCTCATTTTTCTGTGGATAAGGTTAGTCTTGAAATTAATATATTAGAAGGAGAAGTAGAGGAACAACTTATTCATTGGGCAGAAGTTAAAAAGGCCGACCTGTTGATTGTCGGCGATCCTACTGTTGCTGAATATGAACAGGTTTTGCCTTATCATTTGGCTCGACTTGCTCCTTGTTCTACCTTAGTTGTTCCTGAAGAAGTAGAAGATCGTTTAGAAAAATTGATGATACCGGTGGATAACTCCCCTTATACGCAAATGAGTCTGGAGATAGCCGATCAATTGAGAAACAAAAAGCCCGAGTTAGACCTATTACTTTACCACTCTTTACGACCACCGAGTACGTTTCTTTCTGCAACTACCGAACGCTATGAGAAATTTGTAGAGCAACTACGCCAAGAAGCTCGTAAGGAAATGCAGGAAATTGTAGAAACTGTAGAAGGAGAGGATAAAATGCAATTGCTCATAGAACCGTGTCGCGGTCATATAGCAGATTGTATATTTGAAAAAGCCGAGGAGGAGGAAGCAGATATGATGATTATCGGTTCAAAAGGACGTACGAATACAGCAGCGGTATTTATGGGGAGTATTACAGAGCGCATTTTAAATAATGATCCCTCTATGCCCGTATTAGTTTTACGCAAAAAAGGAGAACATCGGAATTTGATTCAGGAAATATTTTATTCCAAAAGTGTTAAAGATATAAACAGTTAAATATTTTAAAAATCTTATTTATGCAAAAAATAATTGTCGCTATTGATGGTTCTTATTATACAGATAGTATTATGAAGTATGCTATCGATTTTGCCAAACAAATGGATGCGTTGGTA
>CAZIGO010000257.1:0-3359 GCA_964538595.1 uncultured Chitinophagales bacterium
ATCGATCCTCCCCGCTATTCTGTTGAAGAATGCCGGGAAAGAGGATTGACTTATAGTGTTCCTCTTAAAGCTAAACTTCGCCTTTCTTGTACCGATGAAGAACATGTAGATTTTGAAACTATTGTACAGGATGTCTTCCTGGGGAATATTCCCCACATGACTCCTAAAGGTACGTTCGTCGTCAATGGAGCGGATCGGGTCATCGTATCTCAAGTACATCGTTCACCAGGCGTTTTCTTTGGACAAACTACTCATCCTAATGGTACTAAAATTTACTCCGCTCGTATTATACCGTTTAAAGGAACCTGGATGGAGTTTGCTTCCGATATTAATAGCGTATTGCATGCCTACTTGGATCGTAAGAAGAAAGTACCCGTCACTACCCTTCTGCGAGCTATAGGTTATAGCTCAGATAAACAGATTTTAGATCTGTTCGGGTTAGTCGATGAAGTAAAGGTTACAAAGAAAAAATTAAAAAAGGTAGTAGGACGTAAACTGGCTGCCCGGGTTCTTAAATCATGGGTAGAAGACTTTGTCGACGAGGATACAGGAGAAGTGGTTTCCATTAACCGCTATGAAGTTATTTTAGAGCGGGGCACAGTGATTGATGAAGATAATATTGAAGATATTATCGAAGCGGATGTAGACTCCATTATTCTTCAGAAGGAAAATATTGAGGGGGATTTTTCTCTCATCTATAATACTCTCCAGAAAGATCCGGCAAATTCGGAAATGGAGGCCATTGAACATATCTATCGTCAAATGCGTAGTGCTGAGGCACCGGATGAGGAAACGGCCCGTTCGGTGATTGATCGCCTTTTCTTTTCTGATAAACGTTATGATCTGGGAGAAGTGGGGCGTTTTAAGATTAATAAGAAGTTAGACCTTGATATACCGGAAGATAAGCGTATTCTTACTAAGCAAGACATTACAGAAATAGTTAAGTACTTAGTACGCCTCTACAATAATAAAGCGGATATTGATGATATCGACCACCTCAGTAATCGCCGCCTCCGAACGGTAGGCGAGCAACTCTACTCTCAATTCGATATAGGGTTATCCCGGATGGTACGTACAATTCGAGAAAAAATGAATGTCCGGGATAATGAGGTATTTACTCCGGTCGACCTGATTAATGCTCGTACCCTTTCCTCTGTACTGAATTCCTTTTTTGGAACGGGGCAACTTTCCCAGTTTTTGGATCAAACAAACCCCCTTGCAGAGGTAACTCATAAACGGCGTATTTCGGCTCTCGGCCCCGGTGGTCTTACCCGGGAAAATGCTGGTTTTGAGGTAAGAGATGTGCACTATTCTCACTATGGACGATTGTGTACGATTGAGACTCCTGAAGGCCCGAATATTGGATTGATCTCCACCTTGGCGGTTCATGCAAAGGTCAATAAACTCGGTTTTATTGAAACCCCTTATCGTAAGGTAAAGAAAGGTAAGTTGAAAATGAATGGTGATGTAAATTACCTTTCAGCGGATGAAGAAGATCACCAAGTGATCGCTCAATCCAATACCCCCTTTAATAAAAAGGGTGAGTTAACAAATGATAAAGTGAAATGCCGTTACCATGGTGAATTTCCTATTCTCGATCCCGAAGAGGTTGATTATATGGATGTGGCGCCGAACCAAATTCTCGGTGTAGCGGCTTCCCTCATTCCTTTCTTAGAACATAACGATGCGAACC
This sequence comes from uncultured Chitinophagales bacterium, assembly GCA_964538595.1. Taxonomy (GTDB): domain Bacteria; phylum Bacteroidota; class Bacteroidia; order Chitinophagales; family CAZIGO01; genus CAZIGO01. Next base: position 1,694 of record CAZIGO010000257.1, read on the forward strand.
GGGCTTTAATGGGTTCTAATATGCAGCGTCAGGCTGTACCTCTTATCAACTCGGAAGCCCCGATTGTAGGTACTGGAATGGAAGGTAAAGTGGCTCGTGACTCTCGTATGTTAATTAATGCAGAAGGTCATGGAGAAGTGGAGTACGTAGATGCTAACCAAATCGTCGTTAATTATGAACGCAGCGATCAGGAAAAACTGGTAAGTTTTGAGGATGATAAAAAGGTTTATAATCTGACAAAGTTTAAGCGGACGAACCAAAGTACTTGTATTAATTTAAAACCCATTGTTGAAAAAGGACAGAAAGTAGAACCCGGTCAAGTCCTTTCAGAAGGATATGCCACCGAAAAAGGAGAATTAGCGTTAGGACGTAATCTCAAAGTAGCTTTCATGCCTTGGAAAGGATATAACTTTGAGGATGCCATTGTGATCTCTGATCGAGTCGTCCGGGATGATGTCTATACTTCTGTGCATATTGAAGAATTTGAGTTGGATGTGCGAGATACGAAGTTAGGAGAAGAAGAACTGACGGCTGATATACCAAATGTTAGTGAAAAAGCTACTAAAGATCTTGATGAAAACGGAGTTATCCGGGAAGGAGCTCGTATTCGTGAAGGAGATATTTTGATTGGTAAGATCACCCCCAAAGGGGAATCAGATCCGACACCTGAAGAAAAACTGTTACGAGCTATATTTGGTGATAAGGCCGGTGACGTAAAAGACGACTCCCTCCGTGCTCCTCCTTCTGTAGAGGGTATTGTACTCAATACTCAGTTATTCTCAAGAGCCAAAAAATCCAAAAAGGGTAAGTCTAAAGAAAAAGTAGCCCTGGAAAAATTGGAGAAGGAGCATAATGAGAATTTAGATAGTATCAAAGAACAGCTGGTGGATAAGTTGTATAGCATATTGAAAGGGAAAAAGTCCCAAGGAGTATTCGATAAGTATGAAGATGAGTTGATTCCTAAGGGACAAAAATTTACCAAAACAGTCCTGTCGGAGATCGATTACGATTCTATAGAACCTACCGGTTGGACTACCAGTGATGAAACTAATGAAACCATTAAGGAGATCTTACACAATTATGAAACGAAAGTTAATGAGGAAGTCAGTAGTTTTAAACGCGAGCAATTTAATATTACTGTAGGTGATGAACTACCGACTGGTGTGCTGCAGCTTGCCAAAGTTTACGTAGCTAATAAACGTAAAATGAAAGTAGGCGATAAGTTAGCGGGGCGACACGGTAACAAAGGTGTTGTAGCAAAAGTAGTACGGCAAGAGGATATGCCCTTCCTTGAAGACGGTACGCCGGTGGATATTGTATTGAGTCCATTAGGCGTTCCTTCTCGTATGAATATCGGACAGTTATATGAATCTGTATTAGGTTGGGCCGGCGAACAATTAGGTATTCGTTTCTCTACTCCCACCTTTGATGGGGCTACCATGGAAGATGTGGAGCACTATGTTGAAGAGGCAGGGTTACCCCCCTTGGGACAAACAGTTTTGTATGACGGAGAAACGGGTGAACAATTCCGACAGAAGACAACCGTCGGGGTCATATACATGTTGAAGCTTGATCATATGGTCGAAGATAAAATACACGCCCGGTCCATCGGTCCTTATTCCCTTATTACCCAACAGCCGTTGGGAGGTAAAGCTCAGTTTGGTGG
>CAZIGO010000258.1:0-3348 GCA_964538595.1 uncultured Chitinophagales bacterium
AAAAATTATTGCCATTGGACATAAGGCGCTACAAATGCATGAAAAGGTGCATGAGAATATTAAAACGATTCGGCCTTTGCGCAATGGGGTGATCGCTGATTTTAATGCGGCGGAAAGTATGATACGGGGGATGATCAAAATGATTAAGCGCAATCGTTTTTTTACTACCTCTTGGCGCATGGTTATTTCGATTCCTTCCAATATTACAGAAGTGGAAAAACGAGCGGTGCGGGAATCAGCAGAGCAGGCAGGAGCTAAAGAAGTCTATCTTATTCAAGAACCCATGGCAGCTGCTATTGGGATAGGTATTGATATTGAAGAGCCCATGGGAAATATGATCATTGATGTAGGAGGAGGTACTACTGACATAGCAGTCATTGCTTTAGGCGGTATTGTCTGCGATCAATCTATCCGGGTGGCCGGTGATGAATTTATTAATGATATTATTGATTACATGCGGCGTCAACATAATATGCTTATCGGGGAACGGACCGCAGAAAATATAAAAATTAATATAGGAGCAGCAATAGAGGATATCGAAGATCCGCCCGATGAATATCCGGTAAACGGGCGGGATTTAATGACAGGAGTTCCTAAACAAATTTCGGTCTCTCATGCTGAAATTGCCCATGCTTTGGATAAATCGCTTGCTAAGATTGAAGAAGCTATTTTAAAAGCACTTGAAATCACTCCTCCCGAATTATCTGCCGATATATATAAAACGGGGTTGTATCTTACAGGAGGGGGAGCTTTGATAAGAGGGTTTGATCACCGTTTGAGCAAAAAAACTAAGCTCAATGTTCACGTGGCTGATGATCCACTTAGGGCTGTAGTAAGAGGAACCGGGATCGTGTTGAAGAGCCCCCAGCGATTTGACTTCTTGTTTGTTTGAATTTGTAACTCCTTGTAATGCGGAATCTTCTACTCTTCATTGCCCGCTATCATGCCTTTTTTGTCTTTCTCTTATTGGAGTTGATTTGTTTTTTTCTTATTTATCAAAATAATTTTTACCACCGTACTCTTTTTGTTAATTCTGCCAATGAAGTAGCGGGCAACTTTTATCTTACATTAAATAATGTTCAAAACTATTTTCGGTTAAAAAAGGTAAATGACAGTTTATTACACGAAAATACGCGCTTACGTACTCGTTTAAGAAACTTAAAAGTTCGAAAGAGAGTGTTAGGAGGAACCCAGGAAGTAAATTCCTTTTACATTCGTTCCACTGATTCTTCACGTCATGGTTCGCTGCCCGATAGTTTGCAACGATATGATTATATATCGGCCCGAGTTATTAACAATTCTGTGGACCAGGTAAATAATTACTTAACACTTGATAAGGGCCGATCAGAAGGTATCGATGTTAAAATGGGAGTGATATCAAGCAAGGGAGTAGTGGGAATTGTTAAAGATGTGTCCACTAATTTTAGTACGGTCCTGTCAATTTTACATACTGATGTAAGGATTTCAGCTAAATTAAAAGATAACAATTTCTTTGGTTCCATACAATGGCAAGGAAAAAATCCTAATCGCTTGGTTTTGGAAGATATCCCAAGCTATGCTGATGTTAAAAAGGGGGATACAGTAGTTACCACGGGGTATTCCTCTATATTCCCGCCCCGTATTATGATAGGAAGAGTAGTAGATTTTAGGGCAGAAGCAGGTAGTGGATTTTATGAGATAGAAGTTGAACTGGCCACTGACATGCATCAACTGAAGTATGTATATGTGATCGATTACCTCTATAAAACGGAGCAATTGCAATTGGAAACTGAACTGGAACATGATTAACCTTTTGATCGCCAATATAGCCCGTTTTATTGTCTTGATATTGTTGCAATTGATAGTGTTGAACAATATACAGCTATATGGTTATTTGAACCCCTACTTATATGTGTTGTTTGTATTGCAATTGCCTTTTCGTATATCCAATACCCTGGCTATGGTACTGGCCTTTCTGATGGGAATAATTATGGATTTGTTTGCTAATACAGGGGGTATCCATGCGGCCGCGCTTGTTGCCACTACCTTTACTCGCCCCTTTTTACTGAGTATTTTAAACCCGGCAGAGGAATATGAAGAAGTGGAAGAGCCCAATATCTGGGAACTGGGGACAGGATGGTTTTTAGCTTATATGTCAATCGGTATTCTCTTTCATCATACTCTCTTGTTTTTTTTGGAAATAATGAGTTTTTCTCAAATAGGTTTTACAGTAGGCCGGATACTAAGTAGTAGCATTATTACTCTCGTATTAGTTTTACTATACGGTTTCATTTTTCATAAACCATCAAAACAACTATTACGGTAAGTTATGTTTGCCCCTTCTTATCGCGCCCGGATTGTTCAGTTCCTCATTATTATAATAGGGGTGATATATGCCATTCGACTCTTCTATATACAAGTGCTTGATAAAACATATAAACAGCGAGCAAGTGAAAATGTGCTACAGAAAAAGGTGATTTATCCTCCACGCGGATTAATATATGATCGTAATGGGAATCTATTGGTAGGAAATGCCCCGATGTATGATATTATGATAGTACCTCATCGAGTAAAATCGTTGGATACTACCTTTCTCTGCCAACTGTTAAAAATATCCAAACAACAATTCAAAAAGAAAATACAATCGGCCCGATCCTATTCCCGATTCCGGCCTTCTATCTTTTTAAAACAGGTTAAGCCTAAAACTTATGCCCGTTTCCAGGAACACCTTTATGAGTTTCCCGGTTTTTATGCTCGTCCTCGTGCTATGCGTAAATATCCTGTTAATACTGCCCCCCATGTGTTAGGTTATGTAGGAGAAGTGGGAAAAGAAAAAGTAAATACCTCGGAATACTACCAGATGGGAGATTATATTGGTATAGCAGGGGTGGAGCAGTCGTATGAAAAAGTGTTACGAGGTAAGAAAGGAGTAAAATATGTGATGGTAGATGTGCATAATCGGGAAATGGGTAATTTTGAAGGAGGTCAGTATGATACTGCCGCTGTTAAAGGTAAGGATCTAACCTTAACGCTGGATTTACCTTTGCAACAGTATGGAGAAAAATTGATGAAAAATAAACGCGGAGGAATAGTGGCTCTCCAACCTTCGAGTGGCGAAGTGCTGGCTATGGTTAGCAACCCGGATTTCGATTTGAGTAAACTAATTGGGCGGCAGCGAGGCATGTATTTTGAAAAATTACGGTCAGATACCTTAGAACCGTTGTTTAACAGGGCCACTATGGCTGCTTATCCTCCCGGTTCTGTATTTAAGCTCTTTATGGCTGCGATTGCTCGGCAAGAAGGTGTTATTCGCCCGAGTTACGGTACTAACTGTTATGGAGCTTATACGATTCCTAATTTAACTATCAA
>CAZIGO010000259.1:0-3337 GCA_964538595.1 uncultured Chitinophagales bacterium
GCCACATATACCACTATAGTAATGCCGACACTGCAATAAAGCGCACGGGGTAAATTTTTATAGGGCGACTTAATATCTTCGGCCGCATTAGTAATGAGGCCGAATCCTTCATAAGACAAAAACACGATAGCGCCGGCAAAGAGTATATTGGAAAACGAGGGCCATTTCCCTACACTAAGCAAACGATCTTGAATAGAAAAAAGTCCAATACCCACAAATAATATCAATATTAAAATTTTCATTCCCACTATAAACTTCTCAGAACGACCCACGGCTTTAGCTCCCACCACATTAACTACCATAAAAAATAACACTACCAAAGTGGCAAAACTATTAAGCCATAACGCAGAACTATTAGCAGGCATCAATGATATAGCATATGAGGCAAAGGCACGAGCATAGAGTGCTAACACAAAAACATAGCCAATCCACAATAGTATATTCAGGGCTCCACCTAATATTCCATCCCCCAACCCTTTTACCAAAAACTCTACCGGTCCGCCCGCTGAAGGATAGCGTACCCCTAACTTAGCAAAAGAATATGTATTGATCAAAGCCACCAATCCCGCTACAATAAACGCCAAATAAACAGCATTACCGGCTATACGCGTGGCCACCCCTAATACTGAAAAAATACCGGCACCGATCATCCCTCCCAACCCAATAGAAATGGCTTCTGTGAGGCCGATGGTCCGTTCCTGCTTCAAAGCCAGTTATTTTATTATACTCAAAAGTATTATTCTGCTTAACTACAACAATGAGACTTAGTAAACAAAAGAACAAATTATCTATAACAACAATTATGAGATTAATCAAATCCCCTTTTAAAATAATGAAACGTATCAACATTAATAACCCCTTTTCTCTTCTTCCTCATAGCAGCTAACCTTGATATTCTGCCCTATTCAAGAGGATGATATTAATCATAGAATAGAAATGCTATAAACCATAAATTATAAAAAAATTTATCCATGCCTTCAGCTGTACATATACATCTTATATTCAACCATCTACCCATTTTTAGTTTGACAGCAGCCTTATTACTCATAATATATGGGCTGTTCCGTTGCAATTACTATGTTACTAATACAAGTTTAGTGTTTCTTATTTTCGCCGGCGTCTTTACTCTTATTGCATTTAAATCGGGGGAAGCGGCCGAATCTATAATTGAAAACCTTGCTATACAAGAATCCTTTATAGAACACCATGAAGAAGCGGCACAATATGCTTTATGGGGAGGGCTTACAGGAGGTTTTTGGGGTATCTTCAACTTAATAAGCCACCTCTATTATAAGAAGATACAATACACCTTTAGCCTGATCAGCTTGTGTACAGTACTGATTACTGTCGGACTTTTAATCTGGACCGCTTATTTAGGGGGCAAAATCAGGCATACCGAGATACGGAATAAACAAAACGTTTCTACCCAAATTACTCCTTAATTTTCTCCTCTAATCCCTGATATAAGAAGGGACCAATTATTGATAAAACAATAAAAACCCGTATCTTACGCCAATTCAAGAAACTGTGGTTTTTCAATACCTTCATTGATTCATTAAAAACTATACTATGGCTGACAAAGATAATGACAAACATCATAACCAAAAAATCCAGGGCAAACAATTACGGCCAGAAAGTTTAATGATGTCCTATGGTTATCGTCCCGAATGGTCCGAGGGGGCGTTAAAAAGCCCGATTTTTCAAACCTCTACTTTTGCTTTCGAGAGTGCCGAAGAAGGGAAGTCATTTTTTGAAGTAGCTTATGGGTTACGGGAGAAGGAACCAAAAGAAGAAGTAGGATTGATTTACAGCCGCCTCAATAACCCTGATCTTGAGATATTAGAAGACCGGCTGACCCTTTGGGACGGTGCTGAAGATTGTGCCGTTTTTGAAAGTGGTATGGCCGCCATATGTACTACCCTGTTAGAATTATTAGAGCCCGGCCAGGTAATCTTACACAGTGACCCGGTTTACGGGGGCACCGACCATTTTATTAAAACCATATTGCCTAAGTTCGGGGTAGAAGCCGTTGGGTTCCGGGCAGGATCATCACAATCTGAGATAGAGGAGTTAATAAAAAAAGAGGGATTAGAAGAGAAAATAGGAGTGATGTATATAGAAACGCCGGCCAACCCCACCAATGATTTAGTGGATATCGAAGCATGTGCTGAAATAGCCGATCGCTGGAGTACAGAAGATCATACTATTCCTACTATCGTCGACAACACTTTTCTCGGTCCGCTTTGGCAACAACCGCTCAATCACGGTGCCGATTTGGTCCTCTATTCAGCTACTAAATTTATCGGAGGACACAGTGATCTTATTGCCGGGGCCTGTTTAGGAGAAAAGGAATTAATGAAGCGCATCAAATCATTACGCGGTTTCATGGGAAGTATGGGAGGTCCCTGGACAGGGTGGCTTTTGTTGCGTAGCCTTGAGACTCTCAAATTACGCATGACCAGCCAGATGAAAAACGCTCGATATGTAGGCGACTATCTACGGGATCACCCCAAAGTGGAAAAAGTCTATTATCTCAATTTCCTGGATAAAGAAGATCCGGCTTACTCAGTCTATCAAAAACAATGTAAATCGCCCGGTTCTATCATCTCATTTGATATCAAAGGTGGTGAACAAGAAGCTTTCAACTTTCTTAATTCATTACAACTTATTAAGCTGGCCGTCAGTTTAGGTAGTACGGAGTCATTAGCTGAACACCCGGCTACTATGACGCACGCCGGTGTTTTACCGGAAGAACGAGAAGAATATGGTATCAGCGAAAAAATGATCCGCCTGTCTATTGGTATTGAGCACCCCGATGACCTGATACAGGATATCAAACAAGCTATGGAACAGGTTTAACAGGAGCATATCCATTCAACTTTCCCCAAGCTCTCATCCATTAGTGATGCTGCACTTTGTGAGTAACACCGGTGCGTAATGGGGAGGGTTGCCTCGGGTAGGGATTAATAGCTAAGACAGGAATGTTAGAATTAGTCACCACTCGTTTTGCTGTTGATCCCAACAAGCGTTCGTTCCACTTGTTTTTTTGTTGGGTAGCCATAATGACCAAATCGGCATGTACTTCTTCACTATGTTTTAATATAGAGTCAGCTATCTGTTCATGGCGTATAATTTTACTGGTGTGATCGATATTGGCCCGCTCTAAAGCGTCGGTCGTTTCCTGTAGCAATTGCCGTATCTTGTTAAAATCGACCACAAACTCTTCCAAAAAGGTGGATACTGTCGATACATGAAGTGTCGCGCCAAAGACTTTTGCCATTAAGATGGCGGTACTAACCTGCGGCTTTGTCTCTTTTGTGATATCGAGGGGAAGTGC
>CAZIGO010000260.1:0-3321 GCA_964538595.1 uncultured Chitinophagales bacterium
AAGAATTTGAGCAATTCAAAACATTTATGGAACAAGCCCGCATTATACTGGAAACGCATGAAATCCTAATGACCGATGTCTAACTCGAATTCAAAAAAGAAAAAAGTAACCGTTACTTACCCGATAAAAGTTAAACGGGACCGTAAGATGACCCGCGTATTTTCCGTGGTGCATTGTCCCGATTTACGAAATAAATCTTCAACATCATGAAATTGCTCCATACGACTGTCATTACCTTATTTATTAGTTGGCTTTTACCCGTTGCACAGGCCCAAACCGGCTCCAAGGCCGATGATATCGAATCTATAAAGGCCATGACGGGCTGTTATGCCGTTACCTTCAAATATGCCGAAACCTTTAAAGGTGATACGGCCTATCAGCGCCACGACAATTACAAAACCGGGGCTGAGGCGGAGTGGATCTTTGTGGATGAAGAGACAGACGATAAGATCGTCATTCAGCATCTGCTGGTGGCTCGAGATACTATTATCATCAAACATTGGCGGCAAGACTGGATTTATGAGAACACCGACTTCTATACCTACGATAAAAACAAACACTGGTCGTTCGAATCAAAATCCCCTGCTCAAGTCAGCGAGCAATGGACGCAAAAAGTTTACCAAGTGGATGATGGTCCTCGGTATGAAGGGACTGCTACTTGGCTTCATGTGGATGGGAAACATTATTGGGAAAATACCACCGCTGCTCCCTTGCCAAGAAGAGAACATACCAAAAGGGACGATTACAATGTCATGATAAGAAGAAATCGCCACGAGATTACTGATTATGGTTGGCTGCATGAATTGGATAACAAAAAGATCATCCGCAAAAATGACAAAGACAGTCTACTTGTAATGGAAAAGGGCTACAATACATACCGTAAGATCGATGAGTCGGAATGTCAAGCCGCCAAAGATTGGTGGAAAAAGCACAAACGCTACTGGCGCTTGGTACGCGAAGTATGGAATGAAGTATTTGCTGAGAAAAAAGACCTATACTTTAAGGAAAAAATTGACGGAAAAAAGCGCTATAATAAGTTATTTGCCTTGGGGAATAAAGTGGCCAAGCAAGAGATGAGCGATCAACAGGTGAAAGAAAAAGTGCGTAAGATTATTGATGCCTATCTCAGTCACGAGCCCGTTAAGGATGAGAAGAGAAATGAGGAAAAGAAGAAAGACGGAGCTTATTAATTTACTCGGTATAGTAACACTTCGGGAGAGAAGAGGGAGCAGATTGGGTAATATTGAAATCTGAGTGCGGAGGAATCAAACTTCGGTTCACATTTCGACACAGCTCCTTTAGACTTGCTTAATAGAATTTTCCCTTGTAGCGTACGCAGTCAGACTGAGCTTCGTCGAAGTCTAGTGCAGAGGGGGCAAACTCCGGTCCGCGTTTCGACAGGCTCAACGGGACCTTACACTGTATTGATAATATAGCAGTGAAGGCGTCAGATTGAGCCAAATTTGTCGAAATCTGAGCAGTGTAGGAACAAGACAGATTACCTCAAATCTAAAAAACAGTATAAACCCTACACCACAATATTCACAATCCGGTGGGGAACGACGATGACGCGTTTGGGCTCCTTGTCTTTGAGCCATTTTTCCAGCGCCTCAGAAGCGAGCACTTCCTTCTCAATTTCCTCCTTCGACTTGTCGGCCGCAAGATGTAGAGTTGTACGTTTTTTGCCGTTGATCTGGATGGGATATTCGATGGTGTCTTCTTTCGTAAGCGATTCGTCGTATTCGGGGAAGTCCGCGTCCAGGATGGTGTCTTGTTCATCCGTATGACCAAGCTTCTCCCACAACTCTTCCGTCATGTGCGGGGCAAAGGGCGAGAGCATAATAATGAGCGGCTCCAGGATATCCCGTTTGTTGCAATCGTTTTTCGTCAGTTCATTGACGCACTCCATCATGGCACTGATGGCCGTGTTGAATGACAAGTCTTCGAGGTCGTCTTGCACCTTTTTGATGGTCTTGTGCAGCGTTTTGAGCTCGTCTTCGGTCGGTTCCTCGTCCGATACTTCAAATGCCCCTTTTTGTGCATTGAAAAACAGGTTCCACACCTTTTTGAGGAAGCGGTGGGCTCCGTCAATACCTTCGGTATCCCACGGCTTGTCCTGGTCGATGGGGCCGAGGAACATCTCGTAAACACGTAGTGTATCTGCACCATAATCTGATATAACATCATCCGGGTTTACAACATTATATTTTGATTTAGACATCTTTTCTAATGTCACACTACACTCAAACTCATCGTTTTTATTTGTAATAAATTTGTAGTCCTTAAATTCAGGTCGCCACTTTTTAAATGCTTCAATATCGAGTTTTTCATCTTTGACGAAATCAATCGGAGCATAAGTTAAAAGTAGATTGTTTAAGTTGTATTTTGATAATGTTTTTCGCTCTTCATCCGTAAGGTTAAATGTTTCGGTTTTTCCCAACTCCTCAGCTATTTTACTTTCTACTAGGTGGGCACAAATAGCGACTTTTTTATCTGGATCATAATAGACTTGATAAGAATCATGGGCTATCATCCCCTGGTTCACTAGTCGCTGGAAGGGCTCTTCGTGGGTGACGGCCTCAATATCGTACAAAAACTGGTTCACAAAGCGGGCATAGATGAGGTGCGTGGTAGCATGCTCGGCCCCGCCCATATAAAGGTCTACGTTGCCCCAGTATTGCTCTTTGTCTTTATCCACCAGCGCTTGGTCGTTACCGGGGTCCATATAGCGGAGGAAGTACCAGTTAGAGCCGGCCCAGCCGGGCATCGTATTGGTCGCTAGTTGGGTGCCGTCATCGCGGTTCACCCAATCTTTGGCGCGGGCCAACGGTGGTTCGCCCGATTCGGTGGGTTTGAAGGACTCCATCTCCGGCAGTTCGAGGGGGAGTTCGTCTTCATCGAGCGGGTAGGGGATGTCATCTTTAAATTTAATGGGAAAGGGCTCACCCCAATACCGCTGTCGACTGAACAGGAAGTCGCGCAGTTTGTAGTTGACTTCTTTACGCCCCCGGTCTTGCTTTTCAATCTCTTCGATCGCTTTTTGGATGGCTTCGGGCACCGACAGGCCATTCAAAAAATCCGAATTAATGAGTTCGCCCTCTTTGTCGGTATAGGCCTCCTTGTCGATATTGCCGCCTTTTACCACTTCTTTGATGGGCAGGTCGAACTGGTGGGCAAACTTGTAATCGCGCTCGTCGTGAGCGGGTACTGCCATCACAGCGCCGGTACCGTAATCCATCAGGACATAATCGGCAATCCAGATGGGCAGTTTTTCGCCGGTAAAGGGATGAATGGCGTGGGCCCCGGTAAAGACGCCCGTCA
>CAZIGO010000261.1:0-2443 GCA_964538595.1 uncultured Chitinophagales bacterium
AAATTTCCGCTCCCAAAATTATTACTCTGTGTTGCATTTGCTATTTGAACTCACGAAGGATTAATTCTGCATAAAAAATAATAAATAATTTTATAAGTTTAATGGCTATGGGAAAAGAGAGGGATGATTCATCGTGTATATTTTGTTCGCTGAATACTGAACGAATAATTACTCAAAACAACCACGCCTTTGCCGTGTATGACAAGTATCCGGTGAACAAAGGGCATACCCTGGTCATCCCCCATACGCATATCGCCAACTACTTTGACTTGCCGGAGGATATCCGTAACGGCTGCTGGAACTTGGTAGACAAGGTGTATCAACGGCTGTCCGAAAAGCTTTCTGTGGAACACTTTAACATCGGGGTCAATATTGGTTCCCGCGCCGGACAGACCATCTTCCATGCTCACATTCACCTTATTCCCCGCTTCCCGGAAGATGTCGAGGATCCGACGGGCGGGGTCAGAAATGTTCGGCCGGGAAAAGGGAACTATACCGCATGAATGAGTTGAATGACTTATTGATGATTAACGGTAGATGGAGTAATTTGCTATGGGGCGATTTGTTGTAAGAAATGGGCTTTTGCTCTAATAACATAATGAACCTCTCCAGAGTAAAAACGACGCCAAGGGACAAGACTATCGAATACCGGGCAAATGAACTATTGTTATGACTTCCGGCGCTCGATTATCACCGCTTGATCTTGAGCGTTTGTTACTTTTTCTTTAAAAAATCCGGTTAACGGGAGATTATATAAATTTATAGAGGGGGAACAGGGCAGGGACTTATCTATTACTAACATGCTCAAATTTTTAATTTTCTATTATATTGCAAACAGATGCTCTCCTGATGCTTCGTAGATTTACCATAACGGCCTTGCCCTTTCTTTTCATCTTCAACTTTCTCACTTTTAATCTTTTTTTTACCGTCAATGTTCAACAGGCTACTGCGCAGTCGGACAAACAGCGTACCATTGATTCTTTGCAACGCGTGATAGCGGATTCTCCCCATGATACTACCAAAGTAGAGGCGCTTAATAAATTGGCGATGTTAATAAGATATAATAGTCCTGACACTGCCATCAAGCTATCCCGAAAAGCTCTCAAATTGGCTAAAAAATTAAGCAGTTCTGCTGATAAAGCCGTATCAAAGTCTATGCAAAAAAGTGTCGCCTTGTCCCATGATTACTTGGGTATATTACATCAAGACAGAGGCCATTATAACGTTGCTCTTAATCATTATAAAAAAGCTTTGAAAATTCATAAAAAGTTAAACAATAAAAGAAATATCAGTATCACGCTTGGTAATATCGGGATTATCTATAAAAATCAGGGTAATTACCCGAAAGCTTTGGAGTATCATTTACAATCTTTGAAAATAAAAAGGCAAATAGGTAATAAAAAGAGTATAGCTATCACTCTCGGCAACATCGGACTTATTTATGATAAGCAGGGCAACTATTCCAAGGCATTGGATTATTATTTTAAATCTTTGGAAATAAAAAGACAAATAAAAAGCAAAAGAGGCATTGCTATTTCCCTGAGCAACATTGGAATCGTATATAAAAAGGAGGGAGATTACTTGAAGGCCTTGAAGTATTATTACAAGGCATTAGAAAAAAGCAGACAATTAAAAGCAAAACGACTCAGGGCTCGTACGCTCATTAATATCGCAGAACTTTACACGGCTTTGTATCAAAAACCTGACAGTGTAAGGAGACCCGTTATGAAAGCTGTTTTTCCGGACTTATCTGTCGGCAACCTTGAACAATCTTTACCCGAGCACAGTTATTTTTTGTTGCTGGATACAGCTCTTACCCTCCAGAAGAAAAGTGTTCGGATTTATAAAGAACGAGGCGATAAAAAAGGATTGATACAAAGCTATAAAAGTTTTGGGCACATCTTACAAGCCAAGAAAAGGTATCAGAAGGCTCGGCGGTATTATCATCGGGGCTATAAATTGGCGGACAGTATTGGACTTTTAGAGCTACAAAAAACAATAGCTTATCGGTTATACGCCGTTTATCAAAAGTTGCATCAACCCGGTCGGGCCCTGAAATGGCATGAACGGTATGCGACCCATAAGGATTCCCTGTTCAATAAACAAAAACAAAAGGAAGTCGGCCGGCTGGAAGCCCGCCACAAGTGGCAGAAAAAGCAGATGAAAGACAGTTTGCAACACGCCAAAGAGCTGCGAGCTCAACAACTGAAACACCAACATGAAATACAGCAACAACGCTATGTGCTCTATAGTGCTGGCGGAGGACTGCTGTTGGTACTCGTTTTTGCTGCCATCCTTTACAATCGATTTCGGCTCACACAACGACAACGAGACCTTATTGAACAACAAAAGGAAGAGGTCGATGCGAAAAATCGGGAAATCACTGCCAGTATTAATTATGCCAAACGGATCCAGGAGGCCTTGCTCAAGGAAGAAGAATATG
>CAZIGO010000261.1:2453-3301 GCA_964538595.1 uncultured Chitinophagales bacterium
TTGCCTTCTCACTTTGTCCTGCTCAAACCACAGGCGACGGTCAGTGGAGATTTTTACTGGAGTGTTAAAAAGGGAGAGGAATGGTATGTTGCTGTAGCGGATTGTACCGGTCATGGGGTCCCCGGTGGTTTTCTCACGATGTTAGGGTCGGCTTTTTTGAATGAAATAACAACCCTCTCAGGACAAATAGCACCGGCTGAGATATTAAATCAACTTCGAGATCGCTTTATTAAAGAATTAGGGGAAGGGGGGACACAAAGAGGAGATAAGTTTCGCATGCGCGATGGGATGGATATATCCTTACTGCGCCTAAATCTTAAATCGAATAAGGCTCAATGGGCTGGCGCCAAAAACCCCCTGTATATAGTGCGAAATAAAAATAAACCGAATGTCAAAGGTCAAAAAATTAAAAAAGTGGATAGTAAAGACTATAAACTTTTTGAACTGTCACCAAATAAGCAGCCTATCAGTTACGTACAAGACCCTGAACCTTTTACAAATCGAGAGATAAAGTTACAAAAGAACGACAGTCTATATTTATTTAGTGACGGCTATCCTGATCAATTCGGTGGACCAAAAGGGAAGAAGTTTATGTATAAACGGTTTAAACATACCTTAATTGATCTACAGGGCAAAGAAATGACAGCACAAAAACAGTATTTGGAGGATATCATTGAAGAATGGATGGCTCAGAACGATGAGGAGCAGATCGATGACATTTGTGTGTTGGGGATAAAAGTTTCTTAAGGGTGAGATCCCGTTTCTTTTCTGTCACTTTCTTCATACCAATCATTATAGGAGCACTTCTTTTTGATCACCCGATTCCCCGATTTAGAAAAGGGATTATA
>CAZIGO010000262.1:0-2777 GCA_964538595.1 uncultured Chitinophagales bacterium
TAGTAAATGGAAAATATTCAATTCATACAAATTAATATCTCATCATATTAATTTCGAATTAGCTGATAGAGATTGGGATTTTTTTTGGGATAAGAAAAAAGCCAAAATTTTAAGAGAGGTAAAGGACAGTGTCAAGTTAGAAGTAATAAGAAAAGGATATAGGAATAGGTTTGAATCATCAGAAGGGGAGTTAAGACTCATTAACAATTCGGATTACAATCTTAAAAATCTTGAAGTTGTCATTGAACACTTTGACAATCAAGACCGACCTGTTAACACTGATGATGAGCTTATCTCAAATATTATAAGAGCAGGAGGTTACAGGGAATTTGACTGGTATACAACAGATTGTAGAAGTTGTGATCATCAAGAATTTTATATACGATTTACTGAAGAAGACTAAATACCTATATATACTTTTAAAATGGAATCAATAATATTTGATATATATTACCACCACTTATTAGTTACTCCTATACTAATTTATTCATAACTCAAAGTTAATCTGTTATACTTCAAAAAAGAGGTGTTTAACAAAGTCGAGTCTTTACAACTTATGGATGATAATAAAAAGAAAGATGAAAAGCCAGAAGTCTAAATTCTTGTCTTAAATATTATACAAAGGTAATTAAGGTTGGGGCTAAAGAAGATGGGCAAAAATTAAAAGTAGGGAGTTTAAAATTTATTTTATTGTTAAAATTTCAATGTCTTAAAATTAAGGTCCAATACACTTTAAAAATATAAAAGCCTTATATTTCAAGGTATAAGAACATATCCTATCTCTACAAAACCTTATCATAGAAGTAAATAGAAATATCATAAAAGTCATCAAACACTGGATTGAAGCATACTTATTACTGTAATGATATTAATGAAAGGACCGGAACATCTTAAGAGAAATAAATCAGAAAAGGTGTTATTTTCTAATAACATAGGGGATAAAAAAGAGAGATAAATGCCTACTATATGGGGTTAATTCTAGCTTTATGTGTATAAATATGTGTATATTTTTAAGTTAAATTTAGCTACCCCCTTTTCTATCCACTTATATATAGTATTTATGGGAGTGGATAGTTTTAACATTACAGTATTTCGAATACCTTCGGCAAAAATTTCAAGACTATCCCCTTCCGCCGTCATACGCAAAATAGAGGCATACCGTTCATCATCCCTTTTACAAATATTACAAGGAGCGCCCACCGGTACATAGAGGTGTCCCTCCGGTCCAAAATTGATATATTTCCAGCCATGGTGTTTGTCATCCGGTAAATCATCCCGAATAATAACGGGCGATGGAGGATCTTTTAAGTGATCTTCGATATCTGGATACTTCAGTATCCGATTTACTTCAGCCACATATAAATCTCCACCTCGATAAACCACCCCATTGGGCATATATTTATCTTCGGCGATTACATATTTTTTATCGGACCGAAAATCATTATTCGTATCTACTAAAGCATAAACCACCCCTTCATTTCGAGTACCGACGAAGAGAGTTCCCTCTTCACCTAACGTCATAGAACGAGCTCCTGGTACATACTCTTCAAAATAAGTAACCCGGTAACCTGGCGGCAAATTCAGTTTATCAAGACTACCTCCCCCACCTCCCACAAAAGGAGTACAAAAAGGGAGACCTAATAACATTACGATTATAATCAGTCCTAAGCTAGTCATCGTGACGGTATCTAATTAAATTACGATAAACCACCAAATAAAATACATAAAATATTCGAATTGCCTTTAGCTTTTTTTATCTTTGTGGTGCAAGCAAGTACAACTCATAATTTTTCATTAATAAAACACAATTAATCATTATGCTTCAATTCACTCAAAAAGCTTATATTTTTACAATTGGATTAGCGCTAAGCGGCTTAATGTTATCAGGCTGTCAAGGTGGAGGGAACAATGATCAACAAACCAAAGAAAAAGGGCCTGCCACTCAACAAAAGCAAAATCAACAGCAACAAAATGCCCGTCAACAACGACGCGGTCAGGGAAACCGTCAGCGCGGCCAGGGCAATCGTCAAATGATGCAACAAGGACCTAAAGCGGCCGAAAATGTTAGTGATGAGGAGCTTAAAAAATTCGCTAAGGCGGTACAAAATGTGCAAAAGGTACAACAGGAGTCGCAAACAAAAATGAAAGAGACCTTAGACAAAGAAGGGATGAAAGCAAAGCGCTTTAATGAAATCATGAAAAAGAAGCGCAGTAAGAGCCAAGAAGCTTCCATGACCGATAAAGAAAAAGAACAATACAACAAAATAAATAAAAAGCTTCAAAAGATCCGTGCTCAATCTCAACCTAAAATGCAATCTGCCATCAAGGAGTCCGGCCTGACGATGAAGCGTTATCAGGCTATTATGAAGGCAGTACAACAAGATCGTGAGTTGCAAAAGAAAATGCAAAAATATATGCCTAAGCAACCGGGTATGCAGAGACAGCAACAAAGCCAAAGCACTAATAGTAAGTAAGCTATTGTAAGTTACCCTTACTTTTTTTACTTAATTCAACTAATGCGTCCTCTTTTAAGAGGGCGCATTTTTATTTTATAGCTAGACTTTTCTTGTTTAAATCCTTTTAAAGCTTATTAATACAAGTAATTTCTATTAGGAAGCCTTCTCTTACCCTAAAATTGGTGGCGTACTTTTTGCCAATCTTCAAACGTATCAACATCAGAAAGAGGTGATAATAAATAATACGTTTTACCCTCAGCTTTTACACTTTCTATTGTTTGAGCCCTTACCCGGGAGGTACTCCAGTCTTTATCTTTGAAA
>CAZIGO010000262.1:2787-3291 GCA_964538595.1 uncultured Chitinophagales bacterium
ATTGGTTCATCCCCAATAGATAATAACCTCCATCCTCTGCGGGTCCAATAACTACATCAAACATTTTAAGCTTTTCAAAAGCCAATTTGATATGAGAGGAGGTAAGTGTAGCACAGTCGGTCCCGATAATTACAATTCTTTGATAACCCCCTTCAAAAAGTGAGGAAAAGGCATTAGCCATACGCTCCCCCAAGTCTTCACCTCGCTGGAGCCGAGGAGTAATAGAAGATTGTTTGTCATGATGATCTCTTTCAGGGATATAATCACTATAATACCAAAATTTATCACAGGCAAATGCTTGAGTAACTTGATAAGTATACTGGAGAAGTTGTTTATAGACAGAAAGGGCTTTTTTATCTCCTACACGACGGGCTAATCGCGTTTTCACCTTTCCTTTTACCGGATTTTTAGCAAATACCATCAGTGCTTTCGCCTGTCTCATGTTACTCTTCTACTATTGCACCACCACAACTGGAACCGGCCCCTGCTGTACAACCAAAGCAG
>CAZIGO010000263.1:0-3289 GCA_964538595.1 uncultured Chitinophagales bacterium
TGGGTCAGACAAACAATATTTCCGCATATCACTTCCTCGTTCGTATGCTCAGGAGTTATCGACGGAAAAGGTAGAATTGAAGCAAGTTTCCGAAGACCATCTTATTGTCCGACCTGAAGACATTGAGAATGAACAGAAAGAAATATCGGTCCCTTTTGAACTTCTCGAAAACAATGAAATACACCCTCAACTATTACTTGATCTTCTCCCAAGCTGGTGTTTTGCAGGATTCGATAAAATAAATATTGAAGAGCCTGAAGACTGGGTAACAAGTAATGGATTCACTTTCCAGGGGACCATTGACTCCATACTTGTCGAAAAGACCAAGGATAGTTATTCAGGAACCTATGCCTCGCGTTGGAAAACTAAGAAAGATACGCCGGCGATAGGATTTATAGGAGGCGTCGATGTTGTCGCTGGAAGTATCAATTTTGGAACCAATTATTCCAATTCACCCACGCATTTTGAAGGTTATTTTAAATATTTCCCTGCTTTATATGACTCCATTACACCGGACACCGCTGTTATTACAGTTAATCTCACTTCTTGGAATGAGGACTTACAACAAACCGAAGGGGTAGCTCAAACTGCTATAGAGATCACAGACACTACCGACACCTATACTGAATTTTCAACAAAATTAAATTACGTAGGTTGTACCCCGGACACCGTTCAAATTTTTGTTACAAACTCTACTTCTCAGGATTCCACATTGGTGGGTACTACCCTCTTTTTGGACAGTCTTCATTTTCGACATAATAATTACTTTCCCACCGCTCGCCCCGATACATTTTATATAAACAATACTAATGACCCCGTAACAGTTCATGTCACAGCTAACGACACCGATCGCGATGGAGATAATATATATCTTTCCTCTTCCCTCTATGCGAGCCCCAAAGGAGGTACTGCTACAGTATTAAACAACGATAGTATACGTTACACCCCCAATCCCAACACCTGTTTTACTTATAATACAGATACACTCACCTATCAAGTAACCGATTCGGTACGAAATGTCAGTTGTGCCCGGGGGAACGTTATTATACACTATAAAAACAAACTCCCCCAGCCGGTTAACGATACGGCTTATATAGCTCCTGATGCTCCCTCTGTTGTAGTAAATGCCACCGGCAATGATATTGACCCGGATGGTGATAATATTTATTTAGGCGATTCTATTAGTGCCGGTCCTGCTTATGGGAATGCGAAAATACTCAACGAGGACAGTATTATTTATTATCCGGATACCAGCTTTGAAACCTCCGACACGCTCACTTACAGCATTACCGATTCAACTCGAAGTAATAAAGCCTGTAGAAAGGGACAAATATTTATACAGGTAGATTCTTCATTAAGTACTTCTGCTCCTGATTCCTATAGCCCCCATTTTACTATTTATCCCAACCCGGCTTCAGAGGTAGTGCATATTAAAACAATGGGGACATTTTCCCATCAATATAATCTCAAATTATATAATAACCAAGGGCGTCTTGTTAAGCAAGCTGTTATTCAACAACCTCATAACAGCATCTCTACTCATCAACTCCCCGCCGGGTTATACTTTTATCGCATAACTTCAGGGGAAACCTCCTCCGAGTACAAAAGCGGTAAGATACAGATCTACCATTAATAGTATTGCTTACTGATTTATAAAAATACCTTAGACCCGGGTTTATAATAAAAAGTCCGGGTTTTTTATTTTATCTAAAAAAAGTGTCTATGGCTGAGCTATTCCTTTCGCCGGAATTTTATATCAATTTAACATTACTGACCATACTTGAAATTATTCTCGGCGTTGATAACATCGTATTCATCTCTATCATTTCCGACAAATTGCCCGAGTCAAAACAAACACAGACGCGATATTTAGGTTTAGGGCTGGCATTGTTAATGCGTATATTGTTATTGATCTTTTTAGTAGAAATCATCAAACTCTCTTCTCCTATTTTTACGTTATTGGGGACCGCTTTTAGCTGGAAAGACATGATACTTATTACTGGTGGACTATTTTTAATGTGGAAAAGTACACACGAGATATTTAATAAATTTGAACGAGAAGAAGATCCCAAAGCCCGACGAGCTAAAGCGGTAACCGGATCGGTTTTTTATGCCGTAATACAAATTTTAATACTGGATGCTATATTTTCCATTGATTCTATATTAACTGCCATCGGGTTAGTCAAAGATATCATTACCATGGTAATAGCCGTTACCATCGCTATGATTGTCATGATCGTTTTTGTTAATCAAATCAGTGACTTTATTAATCGTCATCTTTCATTAAAAGTATTAGCTCTATCTTTTCTATTAACAATAGGAATATTTCTTGTTATGGAAGGATTACATGTGAAGGTAGCAAAGGGTTACATATATTTTGGCTTATTCTTTTCCTTAGCCATCGAAATACTCCAAATACAAATTAAAAAGAGGCAAGAAGGGAGCAAGTGCCCCCCAAAATTAGGAAGGAGGCAATGACATTATCTCATATCTATCACATTGACGTCGGGATGTTCAGATTTATCAAAAGTAAAGAAGCTATCAGGCATACTCAGATCAGTCGCTAACTTTTTGACAATATAAGTATAGCGATTGCCATTTTTAGCAAACACCTTTGCTTTTGTAATCTGATGTTTATCCGTACGAATCTTTACACGTATTTTAAAGTAATTTTTATCCTTGTTATAGGGGGTTAAGTCAATAATTTTGTAAGTCACCCCATCCTCTTCTTTTGTAGTATTTAAGGCGGCTAAAAAATCCTTGTCATATATTGTAAATATATCGGTAGGTTTTAAGGAGCCATCTTTTTTAGGGTCATAGTTATTAACTTGTACTTCATTGGCATTTTTAAGATACGTCCAAATAGTTTTATTATTGTTGATGACTGTTTGTTTCCCCATTTCCAATTTATACTTATCCCCTTTCAAATAAAGTGTGCCCGATTTTTCTTCTTGTACATCATTTTGCGGACTACTTATACCAAGCGTAAAGACCACACGCATATTATCATAACTCTTATACTGTTGGCTTACTTTTTTTAATACTTTCTCAGCCTTCGGATCACTTTCTCCTAACCGTTCTTTATCATCTTGCCCCCATACCAGTGACGGGATACTAAGTAATACTAATAATACATATGTGAAGCGCATAGGTTTCAATTTAGTTTAATTACTAAGGTAATAACTTAATCTAACTCTTTCAAATATTCCTTTAAATCTTGTTCGGTAGGTATCTTTACATCGCGGGGTTTACTTCCTTCTTGTTCGCCGACGATGCCGGCAGCTTCCAG
>CAZIGO010000264.1:0-3271 GCA_964538595.1 uncultured Chitinophagales bacterium
ACAAGCGCGGCCGTTCGGTAACCTTGATATCGAGGAACACTTTCTCCCCAATTATTTTAGTTACATTTACTTTAATATTCTGGAACAAGCCCTGCTTCCATAAATTACGGATAGCCTCCCCAATCTGCTTCCCCGGGATATCGATCTTTTCTCCTACTGATAAACCGGACAGGGCAATCAATACTTCCTGATCCATGTGGCGCGCTCCTGAAACGGTGATCCCTCCAATTTTGTATTCGCGGGGGGTTTCATAATCTATGGAGATATCCCCGGTCTGTCCTACATCCTGAGCATTAGTAAGGACAGGAGTTAGACTGATCAATAATGCGCTTACGTAGGTTAACAAATATCTCATTCCGGTATTTGTTCACTTATTTTCCCAAATCTACGTTCTCTTTGCTGGAAATCAATAATAGCTTTATACAACTCTTCTTTATCAAATTCAGGCCATAGTACAGGCGAAAAATAGAGTTCCGCATAAGCGATCTGCCATAAAAGAAAGTTACTGATGCGATACTCTTCACTGGTCCGAATTAACAGTTCAGGGTCAGGAAAATCTTTAGTCCGTAAATAGTTATTTATCAACGGCTGATCGATATCTTGTTGTGAAATTTTTTTGTTCTGCACATCGGCTACCAGCTCTTTAATGGCTTCTGTTATTTCCCAGCGAGCACTATAACTCAAGGCCAATATCAAAGTTAATCGATCGTTGTCAGCGGTTTGTTCTTTAGCACGCTCCAAGGCTTCTTGGCATTTCCCGGGAAGGTTCTCCACGGCCCCGATCGTTTCCAACCGAATACCATTTTCATTCAATTCTTCCATCTCATCTTCTATTGCTTCGACCAACAATTCCATCAAAGCATTGATCTCTTCTTTGGGACGGCTCCAATTTTCTGTAGAGAAAGCATATAAAGTAAGATAAGAAACGCCCAATTCAGCACAAGCTTCCACGGTATTACGTACGGAATCCACCCCATTTTTATGCCCATATATACGGGATTTATCATGTTTTTTAGCCCACCGCCCATTACCATCCATAATAATGGCTATATGTTGCGGCAACTTCTCTTTATCGATTTTCTCTTTTAACTCCATGAAATCCGCCTATAGCGATGCTTTTCGACAAAATTAAATAAAAAGTGTTTCAATTACGGCATCTTATCATAATAATTTCTTACTTCCCGCCTTACCGACGTTCCTCTTCTTTTCTTATAATTTTTTCGGCGTCGGGCAAAGGATATCCCAGAAAGTATAAGTCAACATTACCCCCATAAACAAGTAATCATCTTTCCGGGCCGACACTCCTCGTTGTTTTCCGTCAAATCGTCCCATCCGTTGCTCACGAGTAGTGGTAGACCGATCCGATAATGCGATCGTTGTTTCGGGATTATCTTTATTATACCGACGTATCAAAAACTCGTCCGGATAGCGTCCTCCCACATCATCCAAATAATCAGTTACCGTTTTTCTCATCGCAATTTCGACATTAATATTCCAATGCGGAGTAAGGCGAAAACGGACGCCTCCTCCAATCGGGAAACTCAATTGCGCATAACTATAGGGAGAGGGTGTTGTTTCGGCCGGTGTATTTTGACCTTCGGTCCCGATATCTCGAAGCTCATACGTTTCGCCTTTATACTCTGTCATCGGAGTAAAATGAAACACACTCACTCCCGCCAAAAGATAAGGAGTAAAGCGGGTTTCCATGCGACGAATATTTACACTAAAGAAATTAAATTCGATTTGCTGGGAAAGTTCCAGGATATGAGAATAGAAACGCAGGTTGCGGGATTGCTGCCACACATTGTTGGAATATTTATCCTTGAACCCTACTTCTCCATAAAAAAGGCTCGTTTTTGTTAATAAATGCTCGTTAAAGATAACCCGGTATACACCGCCTCCCGCTATATCCACCCCTTTAAAGCTATAATCGGGATTCAAATCGCCAAAATAATTGCTGCCCCCCAAAAATACACCAACCTCTGTATTTTGGGCCTCATTCCCCGATACACTCAATACGAACACTGCTATAAGACATAATACTCTAGACATAGCTATGGTTCAAGCCCTGACGGCTATTACTGATACACTTTACCCATTCCGGGCTATTAACTCACAACGATACGATAATAGAAATGTTATAGCAGAATGGTTAAAATTTGGGGCAATAAATTCGGCCTTTAGACAATTTATAGGTAATTGTAACTACCCCGGCAAAGACATAAGAATCATAGTCGGTAGGATCGCCGCGTTGTTCACCGGGAGCGGTAACATAGCTATAGCGGCCCTCCGGATCAATTTCATCAGAACGTCTTGCTAATTCGGCCGATTGATCAGATAAGTATTTGGGTTTGACATAGGTTTTACTGACATCATCCAAATAATCGGTAAAAGTGAAGCGATGTACATACTCAAAACCGATAGTCCAATTTTTATCAATATTGTATTTGACGCCGAGACCGAAGGGAATACAGGGTTGGACCAACGAGTAGGGTTCGCGATTAGGATAAGCATCAGAGTTTTGTCCTTCGGTACCGAGCGGTTGTAGGCGGGTACCTTCATGCGTTTTAGGGTTAAAATGGAATACTCCAATACCGGCTACCGCATAAGGAGCAAACCGGTATCGATAACGACCGGCTTCGAAACGCATAAAATTGACTTCGGCCATGGCGGATAATTCAAAAATATAAGATTTGAAATTTAAATTACGATAACGTCGATACCACTGGGGCTCTCCCGGTCCGCCCGGTTGTGAGATCAATTTATCACTACCAGAAACATTGCCCCAATAAAAGTTGCCGCGAAGACTAAAGTAGGGATTAAACGTATATCGGTACATAACTCCTAAAACAGGACGAGTGGCTTTTAAATCGAAATCAAAAAAGAGGGGTCGACCGACGTTATTGGCCCCACCTAAATCGGTATAAGCATTACTGGCTCCCAATGACACTCCTAACTCGCTGTCTCCTCCTCCTAAACCTTGGGCTTGACCATTGAAAAAGAAGAATATAACTATGATGAGTGGGTAAAGTCGCTTAATCATAAAAAAGCTCATAATTTTATTATTGGCTACCAATTTAATCAATTTTATCTAATATTGCAACATTTTCATGTATCATCTATTAATATATTATACGAGATTTCCAACAATTTAGTTACGAGTATCTTTGCCCCACATAAGCTTATTGCGCAAAGTATTAAGAAAGTCTTCTTCCTGAAGGCGAATCAGAGATATGCTAAAGTCGGCTTTGCTGATGGCTAATTTATAGGA
>CAZIGO010000265.1:0-520 GCA_964538595.1 uncultured Chitinophagales bacterium
TACAATATAAAATAGAACAGAATATTCAGCAAAGTAGGAAGTGTTTACGGAATCAGGGTGATTTACAGCAGGGAGAAGTGATACAAACACTTTTTGATAAAGGAGAGCAACTTTATTATAGTATGATAAATTTTGAACGTTCTTTTCTATTTTCTAAAGTATAAGAAGTTATTATCTGTTGAGTATAGAATAATAAAAGAATCTGTTCAGTTATTCATTAGATGGTTTATTGATGTTGCTTTCCCCAATTTACCTTTTCTTGTTCCGACCACAAATCCGGGAAGAAAATCCGTTGTTGATGCTGCGGATGGAGATATTTTTTCCATTCACTGCTGCCGGTACCTTTTTCATCCCCGTCAGCCCCGCCTAAAAACTTGTCGGCGACTTGATAATGTACCAAGGGCCATTGTACATTGACTTTTTTATCAAGTTGGCGCAATAACTTTTGAATACCGGCTTCTTTTTTTTCGTGGTCAGACAATTGTCGATACTGTTCCCATAAGGTTTCTCCTTGCCATTT
>CAZIGO010000265.1:530-1344 GCA_964538595.1 uncultured Chitinophagales bacterium
TTTTTGATGTAATTTATCAGAAAGGATTTATACTTTTCATCGAAGTGTTGAAGTGTCAAGGTTTTCGATCCATCCTTGTTGTACCCCGCTTGACGCCAATACAATTTATCATATAGGTTATTTATGCTCTGATCCTCTATATCTTGATCTTTATATTTACTCGCTAATAAATGGGGGAGGGGAGTGGCAGCGAGTTCAATTTGTCGGTATTGAACACTTTGGAAACCACTGGCCGGGGCTAATGCATCACGAAACTTTAAATATTCTTCTTTATCCAACCCCTCTTTCAATATGCCGAAAGAATTGATTAAAACATTAAAGTAACGATTGATGCGTTCGAGACGACTGCCGAAATAATCGCTGGTTAATGGCTTAGCTTGCTTAATATTCTTCAATTCATGCCGAATCATTTTGAAGAACAATTCCGTTACTTGATGATACAAGATAAATACTTGCTCATCGGGAAAATCGGTCTTCGGTTGTTGCAACTGAAGTAGAAGATCTAACTGTATATACTTCCAATAGCGAGTAGGGCGGGAATGCTTAAGGCTCTTCAGGTAGGGAGTAGGTTCCTCTCCTAATTGTTGAAAGCGTTCCCGGATATCTTGGATAATAGTTTTATAACTTGCATCTTCTTCCATAAGAAAAGGATTTAAGTACAATTGCTTGTTTAGACATCGGCACATTCTTCAAAAAAGAAGAGAGCACAGACATATCCGATAAAAGTAGCAGCAAAGGAGATAGTAGTGTAAGTAACAATGCCGGCCGTATAAGGGGTAAGAAAAGCACCGAAGTTGGTATTATTTTGTAACTG
>CAZIGO010000265.1:1354-3269 GCA_964538595.1 uncultured Chitinophagales bacterium
AAAGTGTTTTACAACGTTAAAATGTAAATGCTTAATTTTCAAATTAACTTAATAATTCAAATAAGATTCATGTATTTAATTAATATGTATTATTTTGTAACTGATGTAAAAGGGTGGTATCTATGAGTCCTAAGTACAGGATCGTATAAAAAGCAAACAATAAAGCCGTAATATTGCCGTAAAGAATCCCACTTATCACTAATGTAATATGGTTGGGATTTCCGCGCTGAATCAATGTTTTATCGACCTGGAATATCCCAAGGATCAGTATAAAAAAGTTGACTATATAAAACCAGGGTTGATCCCCTCCCCCCAATAAACGAAGAACTAACCAAAAGGCTATCATAACAAGCGTCGTAAAAAGACTATATTGTAACACGGTGGACGCTAAATAGCGGTTTTTGAGTTTAAGTATATTCATTTTACTGATTTTTTGGTTAACGATGGTCCAATATATCAGCTTTCTTTCTACGTTTTTATGATATAGCTCATGTTAAAAAAGTGTTTCCTTTTATAGATGGGGAACGGGCAATATACTATATTTATAAATGGCTGAATTATACCCTAACCACGGCCCTCATTGTCGTTCTGTTTGAATTACTACGAGCGCTTAATTAATAAACTATATAACAGGGGTTAGTTAGTAACCACTACACGGCCAGTAGTATGGTTTGATTCAGTTTTTAGCTGATAAAAATAAACACCGGGACGGTATTCGGTGAGGTCTATACGATGTTAATAAGCCCCGGCTACCGATAACCTTCCATTCATCACCATTGTATTTACGGACGGTGGTTGCATCTCCACTCCCTAAATCTTGATAGGCGACATACAGACTGTCACCGGGGGATTGAGCGATACTTTGATGAACAGCCGCATCTTTTGAAAAGGCTTTTTTGCCAAGGGGTTGCCATATTTTTTGTCCGAATAGTGAAGAGCTTATACCAAGCAGGAAAATAAGAAGAGGTAGAGTAAAGTTTCGCATATAACTTTTTTTTGTTATGATTAACATATCAATTGATTATATAAAATGCAAATATTTGCCCAGTAATCTGTTGCATTATTCATACAGAAGAGGGGCAATGCCCATCGAAAAAACAAAATAATAGCTATGTTATTTTCGATATCAGACAGTGAAATTAAAGAACGTGAGCAAAGTAGGGATAAAAAAATCGTCAAAAGTATATTAGTGAAGGTAGCGACACCACAAATTCTATCTATATGAAAAAAGATATTGTAGGGCTTAAAAAGTAGGATTTCATTGAATCTTTGACATTCTGGGAGAATTCATGTAATTTAGATATAATACTGTACAAATACGATTATTTAAATCTTAATTCATGTTGAAATATACCTTTCAAGTACTATTCGTCAGTGTGCTGTTATCGCTTTCATGTTCTCTGAGTGCCCAAACCTATAACTGGGCTAAAGGCGTGGGTGGTAATGATCTTGATAAAGTTTTTGATATAGCCCAAGATGCTGAAGGAAATGTCTATGCCACCGGGTATTTTCAAGATACCGCTACTTTTTATCCGATTGAAGACACAGTAGAAATTGTCTCTCATGGTTATTTTGATGCCTTCCTGGTTAAATATGATTCAGCCGGGAACTACTTATGGTCTCAAAGTTTTGGCGGTGATGGACGGGACCAGGGGAAAAGTATTGCTGTGGATAGTAAAGGTAACGTTTATGTAAGAGGTGAATTTCAAGACACCGTTGATTTCGACCCCGGTCCGGGAACGGATATAAAAAAAATGGAACAATTTTCTCATTCGCTTTTTATTACCACATATGACTCGGACGGTAACTATCGTTGGTCTCATGGCTTTGCTGGAGGGGGAGAAGGATCAGGGATTGATGTAAGTTCTAACGGTAATATCTATGTAACCGGCTCGTTGAGGGAGGAGGACACTGT
>CAZIGO010000266.1:0-282 GCA_964538595.1 uncultured Chitinophagales bacterium
ACCACTAATGCTAAGGGATCATACGGCCCCTATTGTCGTGCACTGGAACGTATTTGCTATGAAGAGAGTTTCCACCTCCGCCAAGGTTACGATGCTTTTGTTACGTTAGCGACCGGTACTGAACACCAAAGAGCCATGTTACAGGATGCCATTAACCGATGGTGGTCCCCGATCATGCAATTCTTCGGTCCACCAGATAAGATGTCCCAACACACCAAAAAGCTAATGCGTTGGAAAGTTAAAATGGCCACCAACGACGAAATGCGTCAAATGTTTTTAGAC
>CAZIGO010000266.1:292-3262 GCA_964538595.1 uncultured Chitinophagales bacterium
CCAATATGTCCCTAAAGTACGCGAATTAGATCTATCCCTCCCCGACCCTGAATTAAAGAAAGACAAGTCATCCGGAAAATGGCAATACACAGAACCGGACTGGGAGCAGTTTTTTGATGTTATCAAAGGCAACGGGCCTTGTAATAAGGAACGGTTGAGTGTAAGGAAATGGGCCTTAGATCACGGGGCATGGGTTCGCCGGGCACTGATACAAAAAGAGAAACCCCAAAATATCCCCCGGGCCTAAAATAACAGTCATAAGGATTGTTTATTTACCTAGTTTATTATCAGTAAATTCTACTGTCCTTCTCTCCTTTAATACAAAAAACAATCCTGTCCCCAGCACCAAAGATAATATTGTAGCTCATTTAAATAAAAAATCAATTTCGGCAGTACTCCCTTTTTGACTCGTTCATATTCACTCGTAAAGAGAAACTTAAAAATATTAATCACTCCCCCTCCTGTCCAACACTACTACGACTTATACTTTTATTAACAGATATATAAATACGCTCCCCACCGAAGCAATAATTCACATATTGCTAAACTTTTTTAGTCCTTTCCGGTAAGCAGATAACAAGCGGGATTTAGAAATGATACCGATATATTTTTCATTCTTATCAATGACGGGCAAGTTCCAAGCCCCGGTTTCATCAAATTTTCTCACCACTTCATGGAGGGTATCCTTCATTGTAATGTAAGCCGGGGGAACATGCATAAAATCTTGCACTTTCGCTTTATCATGCATTTCTTCTTTAAACATAATTTCTCGTATATCATCCATCAGTACCACGCCCAATAATTTGTTATTACTATCCGTAACAGGAAATATGTTTCTATGGGTAGGGGCTACCGCTTGCTCCAGCAATTCGCCCAATGTTTGACCGGGATGAACGGTGATATGTTTTTTATCGATTAAATCTTTTTTATTTAACATATTAAGTACCGACTCCTCCTTATGGTGAGTGATTAATTGTCCTTTCTTGGCTAAACGTCGAGTAAAGATAGAATAAGGTTCAAAGAGACGATGAACCAAATAAGCAATAATAGTTACAATCATAAGAGGGACAATGAGAGCATATCCTTTCGTCAATTCAGCAATCAAGAATATAGCCGTCAACGGCGCGTGGTACACTCCACTAATCACTCCCCCCATCCCCACCAAGGTAAAATGGGTTTCAGAAAGAGGAGGAGACAACCCCATGTCATTAAAGCAACGAGCAAACAAAAACCCCAACAGACCTCCAATAAACAAAGAAGGCGCAAAGAAACCACCGACTCCTCCCCCACCCATGGTAGCCGCCACAGCGAAAGACTTTAACAATATCATGCCACCGATAAACAACAGCAGTCCGGTTTCAGAATCAGGAATTTCAGAGAAGTAACTATGCTCAAGCAAATCAATAGCATGCCCGTGAATAAGCTGTCTAAGTACATCGTAACCTTGTCCATAGAGGGGAGGGAACAGAAATACCAATCCTCCTACTATACTACCTCCTACGAGAGCCCGCCACCAAAAGCTTCTGAGACTATTAAATTTATTTTCCAACCACTGGTCGACACGGAAAAAATAGACCGCTAATAAACTACATGCAATTCCCAATAATATATAAAAGGGTACATCCGTAACAACAAACGTTTCCTCTAACTGAAAAGCAAGCATAATCCCTTCACCCAAAAACAAACGTCCCATAATGGCGCCGGTAACAGAAGACATTAACAAAGGAACCAGGGAATCAAGTGAGAGATCCAGCATCAACACTTCCAAGGCAAATATAACCCCAGCAATGGGAGCATTAAAAAAGGCTGCCTGGGCAGCTGCTGATCCACACCCCAAAAGTAACCGACGATAATAATAGGAGAGGTGCAAAAATCGGGCAATGTTCGATCCGGTACCGGCTCCTTCCATAACCAAGGTAGCCTCAACACCCACTGATCCTCCAAATGCTACCGTCAGGAAACTACTTCCCATATAATAAAACATATCCCGCAACTTGACGATGCTACTTTTTTGAGAAATCGCATATAAAACATTAGTGATACCGTAGGCGAAGTGCTTTTTATAGAAATAGCGCAGCAGTAAAGCGACGATAAATACCCCTGCTAACGGATAAGCAAAGTTTAAAACAGAATAATACGAGGAAAATAACTTTTGAGTGAGAAACAGCTCTGCATAATGTAATCCTGTTTTCAGGATAACAGCTATCCCCCCAGCTACTATACCTACAAAAAGACTGGCTATCAAGATAAAGTTCCAGTTACTCACATGTTTTAATCGCCAGGCTAAAAACTTTCCTAATGTTGTTCTGGGATGTTGCAATCGTTAAAGAATTACGATTTAGATCAAACTCATTTTTCATAAAGCAAATTATCACTCTCGTGTTTTCATTTCCCGTATAAATAATTTTCGATAGACAGCTTCAAAACATAAAGTAAATAACAACGTTGAGAATAACAGAATAATAGTACCGGGATTTTTAGTCAACTCATGATAGATCAACACAATGAAACTGGCAGCACAACTTAACATAGCCATTATTATGATATAAGGATTGGCCCGTGTTTTCTCGTAAATTTGAAAATGGGAAACATTAACTGCGCCATATATTAACAAAAAAATGGAACTTCCAAACAGAGCGATATTTTCCAAATTAAATCCATTAGCGATTAAAATTACTAACCCACCGGTTATGAGTAGCCCCTCTCGACTATTTCCCCATACCTTTCGATCAAATATAGTGGGTAAATGTCCTTTACGAGCCATCATATAACTTACATTTGTTCCCCCATAAAGAGTGGCATTAATAGCGGAAGCTGTAGAAAACAGAGCGGCCACCGCTACAATAGTAAACCCTGTTTGTCCTAAAAACGGCCGGGTAGCCATTGCCAAGGCATAATCTTCAGCTTCTACGATAGCCGGTATAGCTACATTACCTACTGCAACTATACTAACCGCCACATATACCGCTA
>CAZIGO010000267.1:0-3262 GCA_964538595.1 uncultured Chitinophagales bacterium
AAGGGCAACCGCAAACCCTTGAATACCAGAGAGTTTATACACTATGTAGAAAAACAGGGTGTAAACGTACGCCCCAATGTTACCGACCGCAATATGAGCGGTTTTTCTTTTGAGAAAGACGGCGTAAAATTCAAGGCCAGCGACTTAGGTAAACGCATGAGTTGGAGTAACTTACAGAAGGAGCTTGATTTTAAACTTGAACGCGACAAGCCCGCTTTAAAGAAGGCAAAACGAGGCCGAGAAGTCAAACCCACACCTGATCGGATCGAGGAAAGAAGGCAGGAGCAGGAGCGAGAACAAGAGCAAAAGTACAAACCGGAGCTTGACAGTATGAAGAAGCGCGCCGAGAAAGAAATAGAAGAATTTAAGAAATGGAAAGCCAAGCAAAAGAAGAAAAAGCAGGAGCGAGAGAAGAAGAAAAAACAAGAGAAGAAACCGAAGAAGAAAAAGAAGCAGAAAAAGGAGCAAAAGCCAAAGAAGGAAAAAGAGCAGGAGCAGAAGGAAGAAAAAAAGAAGAAGCGCGATAAAGATAAAGGCCGTGGATTAAGCATGTAAATTTACCCCCGAGAGCTTCACCGCTAAAGCCTACAATCAGATCGGAAAAGGTTTGACCGTTACCCCTGTCGAAAAACAAAATCCGCTCATAAGCAAAATATATACTTCTATTTTTTCTTTCCCTTTTGCTTTTTTCCTTCAACGAGGCCCAACGTAGTAAGCAGGTGGCCGGCCGGATTGCTGATTTTTTCCCTGTTTTGCTTGTAATATTTAAGCCACTTCCAGAATTCATCTTGCTTCTGATAGATTATTTTCTTGCGGTGTTCCGCCTTGTGGACCCCGAATTTATCTAAATATTCTTTTGTTCTTTTTCGCTTATTTTTTTCAACCTCAACCCCTTCGCTATCAACCCCTTTATAAATATTCTTATGAGGTTGTTGCTCAATGTGGAAGGTGATATCCGTAAACTTCCGGCCCGTTTTATGTAGCTCATACTTGTACCTTATATCGGTCTTTTCGTTGACTTCTCTTTTGGCCACATCTAACACACCCTTTCGGAACATTGAAATTTCCGTGTACTTATCTTCGGCATTGAGCAACTCCCGGAGTTTTGGAATTGATAGCTCCAAGTAACCCGTATCCTTATAGCCGGAAAGCATTTCATATATACGTTGCGAGTAGAAACTTGACAGATCCAACGCTGCTTGCAGTTGGTATTCCTCGTACCCTTCCGAGAGCTCCAGAAAGTAGGGCATAATTTCCCTATTAATCGTTAGCTGTATCATACCTTCATCGCCGTGATACCTAAATCTTGGAACCGCCACAAGCACATCGAAAACACCCTTTTCTTTATCCTCAAATTCAATTTTACGGGAGGTGAGCTGATCGGCCGCCTTTTTGATACGGTTGTAATTTGTATCCCCAAGTTTGCTTACAGGGATCCGGAAAACGTTATTATCGAACAAGTCCTTATCCACGTCAAAGCCCGTTTTTAGCTGATTGATGATAAGGTAAAGCAGGCGCTTCTCTATTACAGATAGTTTGTATTGTGCATAGGTAACAACTTTCGGTTGCTGATTTTTACCAGTCCATTTTACAAGCATAAGAGAATAATATTTTGATTTTGTCAGATTAAACTGATGCAAATATACTAATCCGAAATTATTTATAAAAACATTCGGATTAAATTTTTCATAACCTTATGCAATCCTTTCGGTTTGTTTATGCAATCCTTTCGGTTTCTTATGCAATCCTTTCGGTTTGTTTATGCAATCCTTTCGGGTTGTTTATGCAATCCTTTCGGTTTAAACGCTGTAATCCGCTTGTAGCAGCAACTTTGAGGTCGCACAATCAACAATACAATTATTGATACAATAATCACAATAATTGTGAAGATTGGCAAAAAGCTTCAAAATAGATGTTTACAGGTGAATCAATTTTTTTTAAAACCCCTGTCAATCGGGCAACACAGGCGAAAAGGAGCAATAGGGAAGAAAACAGGCAAACACCCAAAATCCCCATCAATCAAGTGGGAGGGAGGATTTTCCACGTAAAACCCTTTTGTTAGCGCGAACCGTTTGTAAACGGTTATTTCCGCAACGTTATGTAATTTCCCGTAATTTTCTGTAATTTTGGATTACATTACAGAACTAAATTTCCGTAACGATGCATTACGATAAGATATGTAAAGTATGCGGTGCAGAGTTTTCAGCTAAAAACCGCCGCGCCATGTATTGCTCTAATGCCTGTCGCATGGTAGCTTACCGTAAAAGAGAGCGTTCACTTACCCGTAAGCTGATCAAGAAGGTGGTCGCTCCCATTCGCAATCTTTATTATTACTGGACAGTCCATGTACACCGTAATAGTGTGGCCTGTCCTTACTGCCATACAGGGCGTCTATACAACCCTGCAGAAGCCAGAAATCGGATAAGGTGCAGCGAATGTAAGACGGAATGGATTGCGAAAAACGAACCGATTTAGTTATATTTGTTTTTTAGGAGCAAGCGGCTTTTTTATACTACGAAAACTTCACATTCGTTTCGTTTTCTCCGATAAAAAGCCGCTTGGTAATTCTCCCTACGGTCGAATTACAAATATTAAAATAAATAACTATGGGAAAAGGAGGTCGTCCACCAAAGCCAGAAGAAGAAAAACGCACTATTCGATTATCAGTACCCGTTAACCAACGGGAGTATGAGAAAATTAAATCTCATGCAGATCAGGCCCAGTTATCCGTAGCTAAATGGATGCGCAAAACGGCCGTCAATAAAAAACAACCCTCGCCACCGCCGGAAATACCGGAGGTTAACATGAAGACCTACCACCAACTTTCGATGATTGGCCAGAACCTTAATCAGCTTACGCGAAGATTCAACCAGGACGACATTGATCAGAAAC
The DNA here is from genome assembly GCA_964538595.1 of uncultured Chitinophagales bacterium. GTDB lineage: Bacteria > Bacteroidota > Bacteroidia > Chitinophagales > CAZIGO01 > CAZIGO01. Next base: position 2,893 of record CAZIGO010000267.1, read on the forward strand.
GCCTCGGTCAGCTCCAGCAGGAACTTGAATATCTTAACGATAGAATTCAAGAAGTAAACAGTCAGTTTTATGATTGGTCAAACTCATAGCGGAGCCGGATTTCGCGGCGCACTCAACTATCAGCAGGGTAAAATTGAGCGAGGAGTAGCTGAACGTATCGATACCAATATGACTGGCCGGAACGTCGATGAACTTACTAAGGAGTACGGCCTAATGCGGGCATACAACAGGCAGACACAGCGGAAGGAAACCAAGAAACCGGTATTTCATGCCACATTGAGCCTTGCACCGAAAGACCGTAATTTGAGCAATCAAGAACTTAGAGAAATTGGCCGGAAGTACCTTAAACGCATGGGATATGAGCAAAGCC
>CAZIGO010000268.1:0-1835 GCA_964538595.1 uncultured Chitinophagales bacterium
CTTGGCAACTTTTACAGCCTCTTCGGGCGAATCAACGGCTTCTCCTTTTTGAACAGGAACGCCATAATCTTCAAAAATCTGCTTCGCTTGATACTCATGTATATTCATAATAGAGGGGTTTGTTTTTTAAGTGTTGTTTAGCACTACCAAAATTAATGCTATTTCTGCTAATTTAAAAATTTCCTCGTGGGATTAAAATTTAGTGTCCTTAAGTCGTTATCCAATTTCAAGCAATGAGATTGTCAATACCTTAATGCTCAACCCCCATCTGGTCACTTATATATTGAAATATCGCTGTTCTTTCTTCAGGTTGGAACCATTGTATGGTATCATCGTTCCGGAACCAAGTCAATTGCCGCTTAGCAAACCGGCGGGAGTTGCGTTTTATAAGTCGTACTGCTTCTTCATAATCAATCTCTCCTTCCAAATACTGGAATAATTCGCGATAACCCACAGTTTTTAAAGGACTGTAATCCTTATAGTTCCTTAATTGCTTCACCTCTTCTAATAATCCTTGGTCGAGCATTTGATCGACGCGTTGGTTAATCCGCTGATACAATTCTTCCCGGGGTCGATGTAAGCCTACCTTAATAGGCATAAAGGGGCGCGGCTTTTTCTTATTATTCTGTTGACGGTAATACGTGTATGTACGACCGGTAGTTTCTATAACTTCTAGTGCCCGTATTAAGCGTCGATGGTTATTTAAATCTACTTCTTCATAGTAATCGGGATCTTTTTTGCGTACTTGTTCTTGCAAATACTCTAATCCCTTTTCCTCAAAAGCCTGATTCCAGCGTTCTCTAACTTCGTCCGGTACTTCGGGCATCTCATTGAGGCCTTCCAACAGGGCTTTTATATAAAACCCGGCTCCCCCTACCAATACAGCCCCCGTTTTATGTTGATATATTTCCTCGAGTCGTTGTAAAGCTTGTTTTTCGAATTTCCCCGCGTTGAAATCTTCTGTAACGGATCGTTCATTAATAAAATGGTGAGGAATTTGTTGGCGTTGCTTTTTAGATGGGGTATCGGTACCGATGTTCATTTCCTTGTAGATTTGCCGGGAGTCCGCCGACAGGATTTCGGTATTTAATTGATCGGCGACCTCCAAACTCAGGGCAGTTTTCCCAACGGCGGTGGGCCCTAATATAACGATGAGATAGGGTTGATTTTCCATGATGGATTTTCTTTTACAATGTGCGTTGAATAATAATAAATTTTACCCACTTCCCTGCTCTATTCGTTTCCTTAAACAAATATCATATTAATTCTGTTTCATCATTGTTGGAATACCATTTATTTTGTAAATTTGCGCCCAACTTGTAATACAATTATTATTTATGCGTATTTCTGACATTCACCAACGCATTAATCAATATCGGGAACAAGGACATCAAATCTTTGCCTCTTCCTCCTTCCAAACACAAAGTATGCCCCTATTACACATCCTGAGCCGCATGGATGACCCCATTCCGGTATACTTTTTAAACACCGGCTATCACTTTCCGGAAACGCTGGAATTCAAAGAACATGTCGAAGAAGAATTTGGTCTTAACGTGATTGACCTGCGTTCGGCAGTGCCTAAACATCAGCAACGCGATGACGACGGTAACTTATACTTTACTTCCGACCCGGATTATTGCTGTTATCTCAACAAAATACAGCCCATGGAGCCCATCCTGGCCCAATATGATATTTGGGTAAATGGTGTAAGAGCGGATCAAAGCAAAGCCCGTCAACAGATGCAGGTCGAACAGGAAGCGCAAAAAGGTGTGACCCGTTTTCACCCGATGTTAGATTGGTCGCTCAAAAATATTTACGATTATATCAAAGAACAT
>CAZIGO010000268.1:1845-3256 GCA_964538595.1 uncultured Chitinophagales bacterium
CCGCCATCCGTTAGAAGAAAAGGGCTACACCAGTATTGGTTGCCAGCCCTGTACTCGAAAATTGATGCCGGACCTACCCGAACAAGATGAGCGCGAAGGACGTTGGGCCGGAATGGAAAAGACGGAATGCGGACTGCACACCGACTTAATCGACAATTAACATGCGCGTTCTCATTACAGGCGGTGCTGGTTACATCGGTTCCGAATTAGTCCATCAACTGGCTTATGACGATGCTATTGAGGAGATATTGATCTATGACAACCTGAGCCGGAAAAACTATAATCTCTTTTTATTCGATGAATTACCTACCGATAAAATTCGCTTTATTCAAGGGGAATTACTCAACTCCCGTAAACTCCGCCAAGTATTAGAGGGTGTCGATGTGGTTTATCACTTAGCCGCCAAAGTTTCTACCCCTTTTGCCAATGATGACTCGCACAGTTTTGAGCAAATCAACCATTGGGGTACAGCAGAGCTCAGTTATGCCCTTGAAGAGAGTGATGTCGACACGCTGATATACACCAGCAGTTGTTCTATTTACGGAGCCGACCATGATAAACCGGTTACCCGGGATACTCCGCCGAACCCCGGTACGTTTTATGGAATTTCTAAATTACAAGGAGAAAACATGCTGGAACGGCTCCAATCCAAAATGAACGTTTATATCATGCGCTGTGGGAACGTGTATGGCTACAGTACCAGTATGCGATTTGATGCGGTGATTAACCGGTTTATGTTCGAAGCTCAATACAAAAATAAAATCACTATTAAAGGGAGTGGGTATCAATACCGGCCGTTTATCCATGTAGACAAAGTGGTGTATGTACTGCAACAACTCCTTCACCAAGACATCCCCCCCGATACCTATAACTTAGTGGAAAAGAATTTATCTATTTTGGATTTACGGGACACGCTGATCGACCTCTATCCCAAATTGGAAACGCTCTTTATCAACCAGGATTTGCAAATGCGTTCTTTACAAGCTGAGACTGATAATGCCTTGGCCTCGTACGAACTTTTTGCCCCCACTGACTTAAAAGAAGACCTTAAAGCATTTAAAGAGCAATTTGCCTTTGCTCCAGCTACCGCTCAATAATCTTATCTTATATATTAAATTTATTTATAAAATTAACTAACTAACGTTAGTTAGCCTCAAAAACCCTGTTATAAAAGGATTATTATAATATTATGTTAAATATTTTACCGTATAAAGGGGGTTAGCTTTACAAAATTCTACACCTAATCCATGATAGGAGCGCGCTTAAAGGGTTGGCTTTCATCAAACAACTTGCGGTAGGTATGGTGTGTTTTAATCTTTTCGCCCCCCACCGATTCAGCGATATGCATCATTTTCGGATTGAAATCGCCGATCCAATTCATTTCAAAATAATCGTATCGGTTCATCGGTTG
>CAZIGO010000269.1:0-3250 GCA_964538595.1 uncultured Chitinophagales bacterium
TGGTCGAGGAGCGCCTTATCAAGTATCGTTTGATAATGGGAATACTTTCGAACCGCCCGGTGATTATACGAAGACGGTCTCGACGGATAGTACCTATCAAATAGTGATACGGGATAGCAGTGATTGTGTGAATGAGGATACTACTACAATAACGGTAGCTCCCAGCTTGGTCATTCTCTCTGATATCAATAATGTCACCTGTAATGGATTTACCAATGGTGCCATTAATGTTGAAGTAACCGGCGGATATGCTCCGTACGATTATGAGTGGCAAACGGGAGATACTACGGAAGACTTGTCTTCCATAGGAGCAGGGACTTATCGGTTGACGGTGACTGATGATAGAGGGTGTAAGAATTATAAAGGACTGGTCATTCGACAGGATAACCCCATTATAACCGAAGAAGAACATACGGATGTTAGTTGTTTTGGACTTGAGGATGCCACTATTGATCTGTCCGTGTCCGGCGGTGTTAAGCCTTATAAATATAAATGGAATAATGGACAGAACGTCCAGGATATAGAGGAAATTGGAAAAGGAGTATATAGCGTCACGGTCCGCGACTCTAATAACTGTCAGAGCATTGATTCCGTGGAGATCACCCAGCCGAAACGGCTCAACGCTACGTTGAAAAGTCCGGAAAAGAATAATGGGCACAATGTCTCTTATCATAATGCTCAGGATGGATCGATTACTACGAGCGTCAAGGGGGGTACTCCTCCTTATGAATTTAAGTGGTCGAATGGTGCTGATACCCGCAACCTGGATAGCATAGGTAGTGGTAAGTATCGCGTCGTCATTATTGATGACAATGGTTGTACGGTAGAAAAGCAAATTTCGGTCAGTGCTCCGTATGCCTTAGAAATGCCTACCGGTTTTACACCCAATGGCGATGGCTACAACGATTATTTTCATATCCGCGGATTGGAAGCCTATCCTAATAATACATTGAGAGTATTTAACCGGTGGGGCGACTTAGTATTCCATGAGGAGAACTATACTAATGACTGGCGTGGAGTACGGGATAATGGAAAAGCCGTCTCTGAGGGTACTTACTTTGTGATTCTTAAAATTAACAATAAATCTATTAAACGAACGGGTTATGTTGATATCCGTCGCTAATATAATAACGTAAAATCTGATACTATGAATAAAGTAATAAGTGTTATCATTCTCGGTTTATTTAGTATTACCAGTGCCCTGGGTCAGCAAGATATATTATCGAGTAAATATATGTTTAATGGATTGGCCTTAAACCCTGCTTACGCCGGTTCGCATAATTATATGAACTCCAGTTTAATGATGCGTAAACAATGGGCCGGTTTTAACGGGGCGCCTTTTTCCAGTTATCTTAGTGTTGATGCACCGGTGGAACAGAAAAATATCGGGTGGGGGGCTAGTCTCCATCACGATCGTATTGGAGTGGTTAATAAAACGGATCTGATCGGGAGTTTTTCCTATAAAATTCCCATCAAATCCCCAAAAAGCACATTAGCATTAGGTATGAGTGGGAAGCTGTCATATAATTCAGCTCAAGTGAATGAATTGAGGGTCTGGGATAAACAAGACCCCATATATGATGAACAGGGTATCAATAATTTGTTCCCCAATGTTGGATTTGGCGTGTATTATTATGCTAAAAATTACTTTGCCGGGTTGTCAGTGCCGCACTTGATTAGTTATGATCCCGAACAAGCTTTTAGCATTAAAACGGAGGATGTGCCCCGTATTGTACGGCACTATTATTTGGCGGGAGGGTATTTCTATGAGATCAATAAAAATGTGGCGGTTAAACCTTCTTTCCTGCTTAGATATTTGCCTGAAGCTCCCTTACAAGCAGATATTAATACCAATGTGCTTCTAAAGAAAACCGTGTGGTTGGGCGCCTCGTATCGCACAGATAAAAGTTTGGTACTCCTCACGCGGTGGGTGATTAATAAAAGTTTTAGTGTCGGTTATGCTATTGACTTGAGCTTTTCGGATATCAGGTACCATTCCGACGGGTCCCATGAAATATTTATCGGCTATCGTTTTGGGAAGAAAAATATCGCCGTCCCGCGCTTCTAAGGGATACCTCCCCATTTTTAAAATTAATTGCTTGCATAAACGGCGAAGATTTGAGGAGTTATTAGTTTATTTGGGGAGAATTATTCATTTTATTGACTTGCTTAAATGGAGGTTATTCAATATTTATTGAGCAATACTAACGTCCGTACATCGTTAGTACTGCTCAATATCATTGTAAACAAGCGACAAGCAGTGAGGGGGGGGGTGAATAGAAGCGTTCCGTCTTTACGTAATTTCCAAGTTACTATCATAAACTTCACTTTCTCGAATGGGACTTATAATTTTGATATAGAAGAAACCAACTTACCATTGTCAGTATATACAAGTGGGCAATAATCGATGCTTATCTACGATGCTATTCATGCATATGCTATTGATAGGGGCTCTCGAATAAGGGTATAGAATATCTTGTATTCCACGTTGTAGACAGGTGACAGGCCAGTCGGTTATTTGGGGGTGGTGGACCTCTTAATCTATTAATGTTATTTATTAGAAGAAGATCATAATTGGAGCCCTTTCTATAATTTATATCGGGAAGGACTTGTAATCAAAATTGTATAACAATTAATAAGCGGGAAAAAGCAGAAATTGGCGACGAAATGTTTGGTTATTATATTGTAGCTCAACAAAGTATACGCCAGCTTGCTGCTCTTCGCGTACCCACTGGTATCGATGGTGGCCCGCTGATTGGTAGCTATTGGCTAAAGTAGTGATAAACCGTCCGTGTACGTTGTATAAGGTTAGCTTTATTTGTTGAGCTTGAGAGAGGTGGTAAGAAATTGTAAGTTGTTGTTGGGTGGGGTTGGGATAAATTTGTAACAAAGGACGATGATCATTCGGAGGTTGTGGACGATTAGTAGTAACATCGAATATGATATTGCCTTCGTCTCCCGACTCATTTTCATCATCGATGGCTTGCAAAGTTAGTGTGTCGCTGCCGGTATAATTGGCATTAGGCTGGTACCTGAACTTTCGTTGACGTCCTTTATAAAGTGTGATTTTCCCGTGATCTGTAGAATCGGTTTTTTGATGCCAAAATATTTTTCCATCGGGATCATAGCTTGGGAGACGACCTTTTATGGTTTTCCCTGGTTCTACAGTGTATACCGTATCTCTGATTTGCGGTAATTGGTTAGATTGGCCATCGACGGAAAAATATTGTTGCGCAATAAGATTCCCGTT
>CAZIGO010000270.1:0-3245 GCA_964538595.1 uncultured Chitinophagales bacterium
TAAAGGGGAAGCCTTGATAGCACCGTCGGTGGTAGAGGGGGGTGAAGAAAAGGGCTGGGGAGCAGTTGGTGAAGTAGGTGTTGAAGGGACATCTTGGGGGGCATGTTTGGAGGAAGAGCTTTGGGAGGTAGCAGTAACGGGAGTCTTCTCTTTCTTCTTCTTTTCAGGGGTGGGAGCTTCTTTTTGAACATCTCCCTTCTCTTCTTTTTTCTCTTTGTCTTTTTCTTGCTTCTTTTCCTCTTCTAAGAGGGACTTGTAGTCTTCTCCTTCTTCGCCAATGACTGCAATTATTTCATTGATGGGTACTGTTTCTCCTTCGTCTAAGCCAATGTGAAGCAAAGTACCGTCTTCCGGGCATTCAAAGTCCATCGTTGCTTTATCGGTTTCTATCTCTGCCAATACTTCCCCCATTTCTACTGTATCGCCTTCTTTTTTATGCCAAGCTACCAATGTGCCTTCCTCCATAGTATCACTTAAACGGGGCATCCGTATTACTTCTGCCATAACCCTTAATTTTTACTTGTAATTGTATAGTGAATAAAACAAAAATAAATGAATTCAGCGGATTTCCTTAAGGAAATATTATAAAATAATATATCGTATTGGGTGGAATATAGCTTTGAGAAGGGAACTAAGCGGTGTTTGTTTTGTTATAATTTAAAATTCAATATCTAAATCGAATTTTTCTTTTAGTTCTTTCAATGCTGGGTTTTTCTCCACCATCTTCTGGTATTTTTCGCGTTTGGTATAGGGTTGTCTTTGTTGAGAAGACGTGGAGGGGTTAACTTTTATATTCATACTCAACTGAGGTATTTGAAGAGCTTCTCTCAGGTATTCCATCAGTTGGGTTTTCTCTTCGATAATCCGTTTTTTCTGCATTTTATTCTCTACTTCAATTGTAAAGGAAGAGGAGGATTCCACTTGAGGGGTTTTGTTTTTCAGGGAGGCGTAGAAGTAATCGCTCTTGGGTTGGTCTTTGATATGGGCTGCGAAATCCTGCCAAGCCTTTACTAAAGGTTTCTGTTCCAATGTTTTTGTCGATGAAGTAGAGGAGGGAGAAGGGGAAGGAGATTTTTGGGAAGAAGAGGGAGGGGGAGGAGGGGGAGCGGTTTGATCAAGTTTGAAACTCGGCGATTTTCTTTTTCCTGATGTTGGTTCCTTTTTTATATATGAATGACTTTTTACTGCTGTTGTTTGAGTAGTGGAGGAGTCTGACTGGGGGGAGGATTTTTGAGAATGGGAAGGCGAGGGAGGGGAAGGGGAAGAATTAGAAGAGGAGGAAGCAGCGGAAGTGGTTATTTCTTCTTTATCCTTTTTTTTTGTGGGGGAAGTAGACTCTTGACTGGTAGGTGTATCGGAATTTTGATCAATATGCAAGGTTTGGTTAATATAGCTCAGTTTTATCAATGCCATTTCAACATGTAACCGCTTGTTTTTGCTAGTTTTGTAACCAACATCACATTGATTCATAATATCAAGAGCACTAATTAAAAAATCGGCAGGAACCAGTCGGGCTTGTTGGTGGTAACGGTCTTTTATATCACCGGTTACTTCTAATAAATCTTGCGTACTGTCATCTTTGCAAACCAATAAATCTCTGAAATGTTGGCTTAAGCCATTAATAAACTCATCGCCTTCGAACCCATTATACAGGACCTGATCGAATATGTTGAGTAGCGTAGCAGCATCTTCAGCTAACAGGGCTTCGGTAACTTTAAAAAAGTAGTCGTAATCGAGAATATTTAAGTTATCAATTACCGATTGATACGTGACTTCTCCTTCCGAAAAACTGACTATTTTATCAAATAAAGATAGCGCATCCCGTAATGCGCCTTCTGCTTTTTGGGCAATAATTTGTAAGGCTTCCTCCGCTGCTTCTATATCTTCTTGTTTACTGATTTCTTGCAGGTAAGCTTTTATGTCCGACACCTTGATACGATTAAAGTCAAAAATTTGACAGCGGGAGAGAATAGTAGGTAGAATTTTTTGTTTTTCTGTCGTCGCTAAGATAAATATTGCATAGTCCGGGGGTTCTTCAAGTGTTTTTAAAAAAGCATTAAATGCTTGCTGAGAGAGCATATGTACTTCGTCAATAACATAAACCTTGTATTTCCCGGATTGAGGGGGGAAGCGAACTTGCTCTATTAAACTCCGAATATCTTCTACCGTGTTATTAGAAGCGGCATCTAATTCATATATGTTCAGGGAGGAGGAGTTTATAAAGCGTTGGCAGGAATCGCATTCATTACAAGGCTCTCCTTCTTCCGTAAGATTTTGGCAGTTGATAGCTTTTGCAAGTATGCGGGCACAGGTGGTCTTTCCGATCCCCCTCGGACCACAAAAGAGATAAGAGTGTGCAAAACGTTTGTTTTTAATAGCTTTTTGTAAAGTGGTGGTAATATGTTGTTGCCCCACTACGTCACGAAATATTCCCGGCCGGTACTTGCGTGCTGATACCTTGTACTGTTCCATACCTTAAAGGTAATAAATTAATATGTTGTATAAAAAAGGAATGGAAAGGGAGAATGCGGAAAAATAAGTAGGGTATGATTGCTACTTTTCAAACAAATATTTTATCTTTGCAAGCCCATTGTGCTTAAAATGAATACTTATGGAACGGCAGTACGAAACTATATTTATTGTTAGCCCTATTGTTGCTGATAAACAGTTAAAAAATACCAAACAAAAATATGAGGACATGATCCGAGAGGATTGTGTAGAGCTTGTACATCAGGAGGAATGGGGGTTGCAGCAACTTAGCTATCCTATACAGAAAAAGGAAAGTGGTTATTATTATCTATATGAATATCGGGCGGAACCTGAATTGGTGGAAAAGCTTAAAGAAGAGTTTGATAGGGATCAACATATTTTACGCTATCTTACAGTGGAGCTGGATCGTTATGCTATAGAGCATAATGAAGAGCGCAGAAGAAAACAAAAAAAGAAAAAATCAACGCGTAAGAAGAAGTCTCGTACATAAATGCTCAATTTATTAAAAGACTCGCTTTATTATGGCTAAAAAGAAAAATGAAATAAGGTTTGTTACTTCTCCTAACATTGATGTTAAGGAGAAAAAGTATTGTTGGTTCAAAAAGAATAATATAAAACATGTTGATTATAAAGATGTGGATTTTTTGAAACACTATGTAGATCAACATGGTAAAATGTTGCCCCGCCGCGTAACGGGGAACTCTCAAAAGTGGCAACGACGGGTGGCTAAAGCTGTTAAAAGAGCTCGTCATTTA
>CAZIGO010000271.1:0-3229 GCA_964538595.1 uncultured Chitinophagales bacterium
CAAACCAGCCTCCACACTGCTTACAGAAAGCAATACGTAGAATCCTTTTCCTGTCTTGATTTTCACAGTAAAGGATTCTTTGTTTTCGTTTAATAAGCCATCTATAGTTATATAAGAATTTGATGGCTTGATCGCAAATTGTCGTTGATTTAAGTTTATCAAACTCTTCTCTGGTTATTTGACCTTTCATACTTTTATTTTTTCATTTGAAAATCAAAACGCGGGATGATAAGAGTTACGCAGTAGTGCTTTCACATCATCCCTATCATAATATGTGCGATTATTGATTTTACTAAAACCAATAACGCCTTTATCGCGCCAGTTCTGAAGCGTCCGATCACAGATATCAAAAATCTCCATCACTTCTTCAGAAGTTAACCATTCCTTCTCTATAGGCTCTTTGGATCGTATATTATTGATCTTTTTCTCCAATCGCTCCAGATGAGCGATGATATCACGATACACATCTTTATCTATAATCACATATTTCTTCATGATGTTATTTCAAAACTACAGAAGAGATTGGAGATTACGATAAGAATAAGGTGGATAGAAGGAGTGACTATATCATATTATTTATATCCACTATATTTTACAAACTTTTAAATATATTTTTTCCGTATTGTTTATAATAGTGTTTTTTACTTTTATAGTTGGTAGAGGTTTTTTGTAAGGGAGGAATTAAATCTACCAAATGCAAAAGCTGACAAAGAAGAGTTGCTTTTTTATTCTTTGAAATTTCAATCTTATGATCATCTAAATATTGTAATAAAATCCGAGCGAATTGTTTTTGTACATCAGCCCGGATTGATTTTTGACTTTTATCTTTGATATCTTGAAAAGCTTTTTGATTTTTCTTTTCCCAGGTATCCTTTAGCTTTGACTCTAAGTCCTTTAAGGCTTCCCCTATCCATTTAAGAAGGATCCGCCCGTCAATTTCTTTTTTTTGGGTATTTTGGTCGACATCACCTGGAGGTGAATAATTAATCCACTTTTCTCCATATTCCTTATTAAACTCTTCCGTGTTTACTAGTGTTTTACGAAGTTCAAAAGTAACCTTTCGGAGGTTTTCAGGGTGAACTTCAATAGCTTCAATAACTTCAAGAAGTTCTTCTACTCCATTATAAAGTGTAGGATGACTAATATCCGCTTTACTCTTCCCAAAAATGAGATTTTCATATCTATATCTTATCTCAGAAAGGATTAAGGATAAAACTTTAGGAGCTATGTTTTTATTTGTATACTTGCGTACAATTTTTCTTATCCGATTAGCTCTACTCTTTGCCTTCTCTAAATATGCTTTTTTTTGGTTGGGAAGTTGTTTCCGCTGATAGAAATCATATCCCTTTATTTCCAAATAAGACTCTACCTTCGTTCGATTTACCATGTTTTGTAGTTTCACCATTATTCAAATACTTCCATGGCTTCATCTAGGTCCTTATTAACGATCTTGGCATATATCTGTGTAGTCTTAATGTCCCGATGACCTAAAAGTTTAGAGACATGTTCAATCCGCATTCCTTTTCTTAAAGCTAGGGTGGCAAACGTATGGCGACTTGTATGAAAGGTTATATTCTTGTCGATCTGTGCCCTATCAGCAAGTTTTTTCAAATTTTTATTAACGTGAGCAGTAGCACTGGAAATCGCATTAAAATGACGTATACCATCATCGGGATCTGTATCCAGAATAGGAAATACATATTGGTTCTCATCCTGATTATCGTCATATTTCTTTAGGATTTGCTTAGCTTTAGTCGGAAGTTTTACAGATACCATATCTCCTGTCTTGCCCATAGTGTATTTGAGATGAGTTTCCGTGATATTTTGCCATTTTATCTGTAGTAGATCAGAGATCCGAATACCTCCCGCATAACAGGCAAAGACATACATATCCCGATGCATGTCAATAATCGTATCAAATTCAATTTCTAATGTTTCCATTCTTCTCAACTCCTCTTCTTTCAAATACGTTCGTTGAGATGGTTCCCCCGACAATTCAAATCTTAAGAAGGGATTGTCCTCTACGGGAAGAATATCTTCACTGATTGCTTCATTAATAATTTTCCGGATTACTTTAAAGTTCGAATAGATGGTATTCGGAGCATTACCCAATGCCTCACTCATATATGTCCGATACTTTTTAAGCAGATCTACCGTAATATCATCAAAGTATAGATTTTTCTCTCCCCAATATGATTGGAATTTACTGATCACTCCTTTTACTCGTTTATAGTAACCGTAGCTTTTGTGTTTGCGTACATAATCCAAAAATCGGTATGCATAGGAAAAAAATTCTTCTAGAGATTCGCCCACTAATTTTTTCTTTACTTTTTGAAGATCGACTCGTTTATTTTTTGTCGCTTCTTCTAATAGAAGTTCTTCCGCTTCTGCTTGTTTTTGCGTTAAATATTGGTTTAGACGCGAGGAGTTGGGGTGAGACTTTCGAACCTTCCATTTATTATTATTCCAATGCTTAGGGTAGATACTAGTACCTAAAGAGATGTATTTGGATTTACCACTTTTCGTAAGTCGAAGATAGAGAGAAATCTTTCCTTCTTTGTCTTTTCGATCCTGGCGGGGGTATATTCTTGCTGTAGCCATTTGTAGCGTTTATTTATCAAAATAATAAACCTTCTTAACAAATGGTAACAATATGGTAACATTTTTTCTGCTTTTCCTTTCTATTTATTCCTATTATGAACTATCGGTGAAAAGTCTTAATATACTGTACTACAGGGAAATTAGTACGAATTAATAGAAATCAATAGAAAAAGTAAGTGACCCCACCCGGACTCGAACCGGGATTTAGGGCTTAGGAGGCCCTCGTTCTATCCGGTTGAACTATGGGGCCAACATGCCGAAAAGCTTTATTTGACCGGAGTACCTACTGGCATATCCTCCGCTGGACGTATAAAACACAAATTGCCTTTATCGTCTTCAGCCATTAACACCATCCCCTGTGATTCTACCCCCATCAATTTTTTGGGAGTTAAGTTAACCAGCATCGTTACCCGTTCTCCTTCCACTTCTTGAGGATCATGTGTTTTTGCAATACCAGCTACCGCTACCCGTGTTTCCTTACCAATATCAACGGTTAGTTTTAATAATTTATCCGCTTGTTCGATAGGTTCTGCTTTTACTACCCGACCTACTCGTATGTCCAGTTTTGTAAAATCTTCAAATGATACTTGATCCATCGTACTTTCTTTTTTCGTTTGTTGTTCGGTCC
>CAZIGO010000272.1:0-3209 GCA_964538595.1 uncultured Chitinophagales bacterium
TTTGTTTCTTGACTCTTGTCGCCGTGAACTGGGCACCATATAGTCGAACCAATTTTTCCCAATGATCTCGTTTTTTTTCCAGCCGATCAGTTCTATCCCATAATCATTGATAAATGTAACTTCTCCCTGTGGGTTAAAGGTGACTACTATAAGTTCTATATTGTTAAATATTGAGCGTAGCTTGCTCTCTGATTCTTGTAAACTCCGTTGTTTCTGTTGTAATTCCTGAAGCCTTTTTTTCTGGGTCACATCTAATATAGTACCGATAATAGCCGGTTTCCCCTTATATTCAATGGTGGATCCGAACAGTTCTATGTCTTTACTTCGATCATTGGCAGTTAAGGCCTTCAATTCACTATGTACTTCCTGGGTTTCGTTATTGATGTGTTCAATAAATAGGCGACGGGCTTTAGGTAAGTCATCGGGATGAATGCATTCGTAGGGGGATGTGTTTTTGAGTAATTTCCGGGGAGTGGTTTCTAATATCTCGGCAAACTTGGGATTGACGTATTCAAAGTTTTTGCCTTGAATAAGGTATACTCCAACGAGAGATTTCTCGGCCAGCGCCTTGAATTTTTTTTCGGATTCTTCCAGTACTCGCTGGGCTCTCTTTTTTAAGGTAATATCCCGAACAACGGATTGAATAGCGGTTTTACCTTTGTACTTGATCATTTTTCCGGTGGCTTCCACATCTATTACTTGTCCATCCGCCCGCTTTATTTGGTAATGAGAAATGTTTACCTTGTTGCTTGACTTGATTTCCTCAATGCGATGTTTTAGCTTTTTGCGGTATTCAGGAACAATATATTGGCTCAGGTCAGTCCCTTCTAAATTGGTATCTTCGCTAAACCCGAAAAGGGGAGCAGAAGAAGGGTTAGCATATAATACTACTCCTTGGTTATGTACTATTATAGCATCGGGGCAAGACTCAAGTAAAAGACGATATCTTTCTTCACTTTCCTGTAATGCTTTCTCGGCTTCTTTACGAGTTGTAATATTTTTTATTACAGCTTGGATATATTCTTCATTATCAAGGGTTAACCGCTGTAAGGTAATCTCAGTTGTAAGTCGCTTATTATTTGATGTGAGAAAAGACCATTCGAATTGATGGTTCTGTTTTATGGCCTGTTTGATCTTTTGAGAAAGGGAAGGAGAAGCATTTTCTTGAATAGCAGAGAATTGAGATAGGGTTTGGGAAATCAAAGTTTCACGGTCGCATTCAAATAACTCAAGGGCAGCTTTATTACAGTCCACAATAGTGTCATTATCCAATAATACCACAGCTTCATGGATAGTATGGAGTAAAGTGTTAAACTTTACTTTGCTGTTGCGGATAGGAGATGCGGAAGGGGGAGAAAGACTCATAGGTTAAATATACGTTGGTTACACTATTAAGATATAAAAATATTTGAAATTAAACCAACGTAACACGGGTTATTAGTAAAAAGTAAAAGTGTTGGGAGTTAATACGCTTTAGCAAAGATCACTTTTTGAGCAGAGGGAGCGCCCGAGTAGATGCATTCTCCTTTCTCAGGTTGGGTATTCATAGGGATACAACGAATAGTGGCTTGTGTTTCTTCTTTTATTTTTTCTTCAGTTTCGGGGGTGCCGTCCCAATGAGCTAACACAAAACCTCCTTGCTCAATTTTTTCTTTGAAATCGTTATAATTGTCAGCTACGTAGGTGTTATTATCTTTAAAGTCAAGCGCCTTTTGATATATGTTGGATTGTATTTTCTCTAAAAGGCGTTCAATCTTTTCTCCTACATTATTAGCTTGTATCATCGATTTTTCTTTGGTATCCCGCCGGGCTACTTCTAAGTTGTTGTTTTCTATATCGCGGGGACCGATGACGATACGGACGGGTACCCCTTTCATTTCGTATTCGGCAAATTTCCAGCCCGGTTTGTGTTGTTCGCTGTCATCAAACTCCACTGATATTCCTCTGTTTTCTAACTCTTCTTTGAGAGAGTGAGCTTTATCATTGATCGCCTGACGTTTTTTATCTCCCTTGTAAATGGGGACGATAACGACTTGTGTAGGAGCCAGTTTAGGAGGAAGTATGAGGCCGTCATCATCGCTGTGTGCCATAATTAGCGCTCCCATCAAGCGAGTGGATACGCCCCATGAGGTAGCCCAAACATATTCTTCTTCATCATTTTCATTGAGATAAGTTACGTCAAAGGCTTTTGCAAAATTTTGACCCAGAAAATGAGAAGTACCGGCTTGGAGCGCTTTCCCATCTTGCATCAGCGCTTCGATCGTGTAAGTGTCTACTGCACCGGCAAAGCGCTCAGCGTCTGATTTAACACCGGTGACCGGAGGGATAGCCATCCAGTCTTCCATAAATGTTTTGTATACATTTAGCATCTTAAGGGCTTCCTCTTCTGCTTCCGCTTTTGTAGCATGAGCCGTGTGGCCTTCTTGCCATAAAAACTCACTGGTTCGCAAGAAAAGCCGGGTTCGCATCTCCCATCTTACTACATTGGCCCACTGGTTGATCAATAAAGGGAGATCGCGATATGATTGGATCCATTTACGATATCGATTCCATATAATGGTCTCTGAGGTCGGGCGCACAATCAATTCTTCTTGAAGTTTAGCCTCGGGATCTACGATAATACCTTCCCCCGTTGTATCATTTTTTAGACGATAGTGTGTAACAACTGCACATTCTTTGGCAAACCCTTCCACATGTTCGGCTTCCCGGCTCATAAAACTTTTCGGGATAAAAAGCGGGAAATAAGCATTGACATGTCCGGTGTCTTTGAATTTCTTATCTAACACTTCCTGCATCTTCTCCCATATAGCGAAGCCATAGGGCCTGATTACCATACATCCTCTGACATCTGAATAGTCTGCTAATTTCGCTTTTAAAATGATATCATTATACCATTGATTATAGTCTTTTTGTTTACTCGTTATTGCCTGCGCCATAATGCCGGGAATTATTGTTTTTTTGCGAATTTATTTAAGTTGGAATGATATTTGCTCTTATGTATAATAGCCAAAATTACTAATTTCACGAGTAATGTAAAAGGAAGGACTATGAAACCTCAAAAAGAGTTAATACTGGAGTGGCATAAAAAGTGGGGAGGGAAGGGATTAATGTTGATAGTAGCCATGATAATGGGTACTGCACTCGTTAGTGGTCAGGATGGGGTATACTTTATGCCTTCTGAGGAAAAATCGGGGTCGGTTTCATCAGAT
>CAZIGO010000273.1:0-3204 GCA_964538595.1 uncultured Chitinophagales bacterium
AAAAATAGAGAAAAATTTACAATTTTAACCTGTCCAGTTTTTAGGGAAGCTTACAGTACAACGAACATAAAAAAAGATGTTTATAAACTAATTTTGACAAAATATATTCCTTATACCTTCTGTGAGCTTCTTAAAAAAACTTGATAAAAAAAATTTTAAATATTATATATTTACAAACATATAATATTTATTAATAAAATATTTTTATTATTATATTTATGTATTGTTCAAATAATGGGAAGCTTGCAATCTATATTCTTTTGTGTATATAAAGAGAGGATGCCCTTATACCGTGGTGGATGGATTTAACTCGACACAGGGCATCCTCTCTTAAAAACTTGGAAGTCAAAAACCAGATTTTTAAAGTTATGCAATCCACCTTAAAGCTTTTGAGCTTGCAAATGGCAATAAAATTTACATATAATCACTTGCCACTTAGCGTAAATCTACCTTAAGATTTATGCTTTCACTTAGTGTAAGATACTATTTAGTGCTTTATTGAATTACCAATTTTTCTTTGAAAAGCCGGTTGTCACTACTACCGATCACAAAATAAATACCGGGCGGCAGTTTTTCAGAAGGGTCAATCGCTGCGTGAATAGTGCCGTTTTGGACAAACTTCACTTTGGAAAAAACTAACTGGCCCATCTTATTATAAAGGGTAACCAACACTTTATCCTGTTCTATACCATTGGCTCGAAGATTAACTTTATTTTTATTAGAGGGGTTAGGGTATAAATTAATATTAGGAGTTGTAGAAGACTTTAGCTGAAAAGCTTTTGTATTGTAAAGGTGAGAAGTACCGTCAAAATCCACTTGTTTTAGGCGGTAATAAGAGGTTCCAGACAAGGGGTTGGGGTCAGTTACTTTGTAATTAGTAGGTTGTAAAGAGTTACCTTGTCCTTTCTTTTCAGCTATAGGTTCAAAATGATTGCCATTAGAGGAACGGAGTACTACAAAATAATCACAATTTCGCTCAGTAGCGGTGGTCCATTGTATCAGGGCTTGACCTTGCTGATTACTCACTTTAAATTGGGTAAGTACTACAGGCAATACTCCGGGACAGTCATTACTGCTGTCTACTTCTACTGTGCCATCACCTGAGATAGCATCACAATCACTGGCGATTAAATCTCCGCCAACATCTAAATGACCACCTATTTGTAAATCTCCATTTCCCCCTAAGTCCAGATCACCTTCAACTTTGAGGGTACAACAGTCACAGATACTGATATTACCATCTCCGGTTAAACTAGCGCCACTACCAATTACCAGTGTACCACAATTGGTAAGCGAAAGAGAGGCCTTACCTTTTACTGAAATAGAATTATTGCTATAAACACTGTCTCCGCCAATATCTACTGCGTCATTGCCATCGAGATTATAAGAGGGAGCGGTTTCGCCATCATTACTGCCCCAAGTGGCATTAACTCCCCAATCTCCATCTTGGTCGCTATCTGTTCCCTTCTGGGCTAATGCAGTAAAATTAAAAAATAAAAGAAATATAATTAAATATAAGTAAGAGTGTACCTTTAAGGAGGTGGTCCTTTTTTGATACATACTGTGGTGGGTCTTTTATTAAAAAGATTAACTTATATTATTTGTACGGGTAAAATTCAAAAATGTTACAATAAGTTTTTCGTCTTTTAAAAAATAAGGCATTAAGCAATAATAAAACAATATAATCTCTTTCGGGGAGTCATTTTAGACAAAATAGACTTCTTCGTTTTTTCGACAACTGCTTCAATAATCTCATCTACTTCATATGATTTTTTTGATAGTTGTAGGTATTGTAAACTTCGTAATTAGGATTAAATAAAATTTTTTAAAATGGAAGTTATTTTTGTTTATCTTATTAATAGATGTACCACCCACCACAGCTTTTCTCTTATGGTACCATAGTATCTATCCATGCCCAATCATGGGTGGATGATTTTGCAATGCGCCGTAAAGAAAAAACGAATAATAAAAAAGGCAGTTATCAAACCCCGGTCCTCCATTCTCTCGGTTCCGTAGCTTCAGTTACTCAAGACCCGGTGGATCCCTGTAGCCAACCTATGCCCCCTCCTTGGTGCGAATAATTTTAACTGGTATTGAATAAATTAGGATTACTGTAAACTTGCCGTTTTTTGGAAAATGGAAATTGGAATTATTTATTCATTTAGCCAACTGTCCATTTTCACCTCGCCAATTTTATGAGAAGTTCATACTTGTTACTAAAATATTTTACTTTTATTAATTGTTTTTTATTTTAAGTGAAACAAAATACCTATATGCCAATATTTAACAATATAATAGATAGCCAACAATTAAAGAAAGCCCAAAATAATATTAGGGCTTTAAATCATCCTCTGCGGCAAAAAATTCTAAATTTTATTAGTAACGAAGAACCGATAATGGTGAAAAAAATCTATAATACACTTGAAATTGAACAATCGGTATGCTCCCAACATTTAAGTATTCTTCGAGAAGCCGGTTTTGTAACAAAGAACCGGGAAGGAAGGAAAATATACTATAGTATCGACTATGATCGAATACATAACTTTAGGGATCAGCTTCAAAAGCTTAATGAATCGTCTCCTTGATTAGTAAAGAAAGAAATTAATGAGATTGGATACTTAAAAAAAGTACAGGGGGGATGCCCCCAAAGCCTCTGGTAAGGATGAGGGGGCTGCCCCTGTACCCCTGTGGTGGATGGAGGGGAAAATGGCGTGCAGATTAATTAAAAATAAACGAATATATATTATTTTAATTCAATAATAAACAAAAGACATTGCTGAATTCAAGGACCAAGTGCAACTTTTCCGTTTATAAAAAGCTCGAAAGGGGTTTTGTAACCGAGTCCCTTCCGAGGACGATGATTTAATTTACTTGTAAAGATATCAATTTTTTGCTGACTTATCTTTTTTATATTCGTTGATTTGGGTACATACTGTCGGAACAGTCCATTTTGATTTTCATTCAAGCCTCGCTGCCAAGCACTATAGGGGTCTGCAAAATAAACTTCTGTTCCCAGGGTTTCGGAAATACTTTTGTGATCGGCAAATTCAAGTCCATTATCGAAGGTGATGGTTTTGAAATAAGACTTCAGCGGCCTCATTCGCTGAATAATGGCCCGGCTCACTTGCCTGGATTTTTTCGTCTTTAGCTTAATCATCACTTGATATCGGCTTTTCCGCTCGGTGAGAGAAACGATCACACCCT
>CAZIGO010000274.1:0-3182 GCA_964538595.1 uncultured Chitinophagales bacterium
GGTAGCGAATCCGCCCTTCAGCATGAAGAAATGGGGAGTCGAGCAAGCCAAAGAGGATCCTTACAACCGCTTTTGGCGAGGCATTCCTCCCAAGACCAAAGGGGATTACGGTTTTATCACCCACATGATTGAAACCGCAATGGAAGATACGGGGAAAGTAGGGGTAATTGTTCCCCATGGCGTGCTTTTTCGAGGCAACCGCGAGGAGAAAATCCGAAAGCAATTTATCGAAGAAAACCTGCTCGAAGCCGTTGTCGGCCTCCCCGAAAAACTGTTTTACGGGACGGGGATACCGGCTGCCATCCTCATTTTTAATAAAGGAAAAGACGACAACGAGGATGTCCTCTTCATTGACGCGAGTCAAGAGTACGAGGAGGGCTCAAAGCAAAATAAGCTGCGCGACCAGGATATTGTGAAAGTCGTAGAGACCTATGAGGACTTCCAGCAAGGCGATCCTTTGGGAGGTGAGGAAGGTAAAGAGTTGGTTGAAAAGTACGCTTACCGGGCTACGTTAGCTGAAATCCGGGAAAACGACTATAATCTCAACATCCCCCGCTACGTGGATACGTTTGAGGAAGAAGCCCCGGTGGATATTCCGAAAGTTCAAGAGGAGATTGAGAAATTGGAGGAAGAGCTAACGGAGGTGCGAGAAGAAATGGATGAATACTTAAAGGAGTTAGGGTATGAATAGAAATATTGATAATGAAACGGGAAAATTTATACAGGTCGATATTTCGTGTATAAAAAAACAATTATTTTATACACAATTTTTAGAAATGTATAAAAATTCCGTAATTTTATACATATTATTAGGTTGTGTATAATGGAATCTGCAACGTTCAACATGAAAAAATTGCCGCCGGACATACCGATAGAACACATTGAAACCCGGGAAGTGCTGAAAAAATTAACCCGGACAAGAGCTGCTTTGGCCGAGCTAAAAGGCATTGCCGCTACCATTCCGAATGAACGGATATTGGTTGATACCCTTTCTTTACAAGAGGCGAAAGACAGCTCTGCCATCGAAAATATCGTCACCACGCATGATGAACTGTATAAAAGTAATTATGAAGCCAATCGATTCCCGTCTCCGGCTGCAAAAGAAGTATACGCCTATTCCGCTGCGTTAAGGGCCGGGTTTCGGGAAGTCAAGGAGAGAGGGTTAATTACGCTCAATACCATTATTCGTATGCAGGAGATTATTGAAGATAATCAAGCCGGTGTTCGGGAACAAACCGGTACGGTGTTAAAAAACGAACAAACGGGGGAGGTGGTCTATGAGCCCCCGCAACATCATGATGAGATTATGGACCTCTTGGATAACCTGGAAACATTTATCAATGAGGAAGAGCGTTATGAGGCCGACCCATTAGTAAAAATGGCCCTCATCCACCATCAGTTTGAAAGTATTCATCCCTTTTATGACGGCAATGGGCGTACGGGGCGTATCATTAATGTGCTATACTTGATCAAACAAGGGTTACTGGACCTCCCGATCCTTTATATCAGTCGGTATATTATCCGGCACCGGCAAACCTATTACAAGCTATTACAGCAAACAAGGGAAACCGAACAATGGAAACCCTGGATGTTATTCATGCTGGATGCCGTAGAAAAAACCGCTTGGCAAACAGAAGCGGTAATCAAAGAAATTAAAAAATTAATGCTCGATTATAAACATCAAATACGGGATCAATACCCCAATATTTACAGCCAGGATTTGATCAATAACCTGTTTCGACACCCGTATACCAAAATTAACCTGTTGAAGGACGACTTGCAAGTACATCGGCTGACCGCCCGCAAATACTTAGAAACATTGGTAGAAGAGGGATTGTTGAATAAGATCAAAAGCGGCCGAAGCAACTACTATATCAATGGGCCGTTGGTAAAGTTACTGATGCGGGAGGATAAAACAGACCATGCATGAATAACTACAAATACGATATCGCTATCTCCCTTTGCAAAGAGGATGTTGACTTTGCCAGAAAATTAGTAGAACAGATTAATCCCAAGCTAAACATCTTCTTTTACGAAGATAGACAAGAGGAAGTTGTTGGTAAGTTGGGTCCTAAAAAATTTGCAAAGGTTTTCGGAAAAGAAGCTCGGGTAGTTGTAATTTTATATCGAAAAGAATGGGGTGAGAGTTATAATACAGGGCTGGAAGAAGATGCTATTCATCAAAGAACAAAGGAGGGTTATGATTTTATTATTATTATTTCCTTGGATGAAAACGATAAAGCACCGGATTGGTATGTCAGCAACCGTATATATGCAGATGCTCGCAAGCTTTCTGTAGAAGAATTGACAAACATCATTGAAATGCGTGTGTCGGAACGTGGAGGTGAGGTAGAGCCATTAACATTTGAGGAGCGAGTAGAATTGTTTCAGGAAAAATTGGAAAAACGAAGGGAGATCAACAATTATTTGATTTCTGATGAAAGCCAAGAGGACGCTCAGGAAGAAGTTGAGAAGTTAAGAAAATATTTCAATCAAAAGTTAGAATTTATAGAGGAACAAGACCCTCCTTTCAAAAGAGTCATGAAGGATATAGAGAATTTACAGATAGGTAATACGGAAGGAGAACTTTATATGGATGACGTTCGACTTGATGTAAATATAGTTAGAAAAAGTCGGGGAAAGGGAAGTCAGATTTATCAAGTAGAATTTCATCATCGCTTAAGAAATAAGAATGTTTGGGGCAAACCAAAATCACATGTTTATCGATATAATACAGATTTAGGATACAAACAGGGTTGGTCTGAGTTTAAAACTTATCGAAGAGATGAATTAGGGAATATCCCCTATCATGATTGTTTAATTTGGGATCAAAGGGGATATTTTTATGAATTAGGAAAGATTATTCCTACCGAACAACTCATTGAACAATGGTTCCAGTATTTGTTTGAAGAGGTAGAGGACAGTTATAAACCGGTATTAAGCAATATTCGTCTATGAGCCACCAAGAAGAAAATATAAAAGAAAATAAAACGACAAATCGAGCTCCTAAAGGGAACTCGAATGCAAAATCGACAACAAATAACTACAAAAAAACCAAACTCGGCTGGATCCCGGAGGAGTGGGAGATTGAAAAATTTGGTGAAATAGCGAATACATATGCTGGAGGTGTAAGCTTCCCTAAAAACTGGACAGGTTAAAATTGTAAATTTTTCTCTATTTTT
>CAZIGO010000275.1:0-3179 GCA_964538595.1 uncultured Chitinophagales bacterium
TAAAATGGTAAGGGAATGACTTTTTTAAAAGAATTACATAAAGAACATTTACTCATAGAGAATATAGTTAGAGTATTAGGGGCTATTTGTGATAAAATAGAATATGAGGAAGAATTAAATCTTGGTCACCTCCGGCGTGCCCTTGATATATCCTATGTCTTTATGAATCAATTGTATAATAGAAAAGAGCAGTGCTTAATTGATATTTTGAAAAAAGAGAACAATAACAATGCGCCCGGTCGTCATTGGGTGGGGTTGATAACGAAGAGAGGGAAACTTGATAATAAGTATAAAAATATAACGACTTGGTTAAAAAAAGGAAAGTTCAATACTAAAGAGAAAAAATTGCTATTAGCCCATGAAATCCGAGCTTATATAAATTCATCTTTAATATATTTACAGGTAAGCCGGTCCAAACATTCTAAAATGTTGAATGGCAATGTATCAAAACAACAACGTAATTACCTGAATCAAGCCTTAAGAGAAATTGAGCAAGAAGTGAAAGAACAAAAAAATCAAAACCTCAAGCCGGAGCTTCAAAACTTACAAAAGCTTTACTTATCATAAGTGTAACATAGTATAAAGGGAGTAATTTTTTTGTAAGTCAACTCGTATTCTTTAGCCCCTTCGTCTTTTTGCAATGTTCCCGTAATTGTGCCCGTTTCCTCAAATTTAAAAGGGGAAATACGTAAATGTTCTTTGAAACGTAATTTTCTTTTGCCATAAATTTTATAAAGGGCTTCTTTAGCACACCAATAAGTAGTAAGATGTGCTAACTGTTCGTGGTTGGACAATGAGTTCCACTCCGGTTTATTGAGGAAGCGGGGAGCAATCCGTTTAATCCGATTGTCAATTTTTTCCAGATCAACGCCTACTTCTCTGCTATTACTTAATAGAACAGCCACATGTTCGCGGGAATAGCTAATACTTAAGGCTTGAGAGGGATTATTCAGGTAGGGTTTCCCATATGCATCATGCTGTAACTCAATCGTATCTTTTTGCAAAAGGTGTTGAATAAGTGCGATAGCTCCACTGCATTGCTTTTGTCGGAGTCGACTGCCTACTTGTAATAACCGTTTTCCCCGGGGGTGTTTCTTTAATAATTCAGGCTTGATTTTATCCGATTGGGTTATGCCAATCGTGAGGTTAGGGGCAATATTTTTTTTGTACAAAAGATGCATATTTATCCTTACTAAAAGTACTAATTTTATCTTAAACACATTACCATGTCTCGCAAAAAACTTATTGCACAACGGGTGGCCCATATTAAAGGTCATCAACAACCCATATATACACTTATCCCCGCTCATAAACCTTCTCTCTTCTATTCGGGTAGTGGAGACAATGTAGTGGCCCAATGGAGTTTGAATGACTTTTCATTTGAGAAAGTTTTAGCAAAAGTGCCGGCTACTATTTATGCTTTACACTACCTGCCTGATCAGCAATTATTCTTTATTGGACAGCGTAACGGTGGGATACATATTATCGATATGGAGAAAAAGAAAGAAATAAAGTTGTTGCAATTTCATGAGGCCCCCATTTTTGATATTAAGGTAGCGCTGCCGCACAATATTTTCTTTGCTGTAGCAGGGGATGGTAAGTTATCCGCTTGGTCGTTGGAAGATTTTTCGCTACTCTATGAAGTACAACTTTGCAAGCAAGAAAATGTCCGTTTTATTGACTTTGCTCCTGATATATCTGAAATGGCGGTGGCCTGCAGTGACAGTACCATTCGTATTATCGATGTGGAACATTTCGAGCAAAAAGCTGTATTAAAGAGCCATGAACGCTCCGTCTTCTGTACTCGTTATCATCCAAATGGTAAGTATATCTTGTCCGGCTCACTGGATGCCCGATTAAATATTTGGGATGTGGAAAAAAATTATGAACTTTATCAACGAATTCCGGCACATTATTTTACTATTAACAGTATTGCTTTTAGTCCGGATAATAAATTCTTTGCAACCGGGAGCCGCGATCGAACCATTAAAGTGTGGGATGCAGCGCATTTTCAATTGTTAAAAGTGATAAATTATGAAAAACATAATGGACATCGATTTTCTGTAAACAGTCTGCATTGGTCTTCATATAATGATTACTTGGTCTCCGGCAGTGATGATTGTAGCATGATGGTGTGGTCGATAAACACGTTGGATAAAGAGAAAAAATAGGGTGTTATTTTGTCTTAGAAATCTCTTTCATGCCATTAAAAACTGGCTTTGACTATAATAAACGATTTTTTAATCATTTAAACCTTTTTAATAAACGTAATATATGATTTTATCTGATAAAGAAATCCTTTCTGCCATAGACAAGGGAGATATACTTATTGAACCTTTCGATAAAAAATGTTTGGGGAGTAATTCTTACGATGTCCACTTGGGACGCTACTTAGTTGTTTACAAACCCCGTATTATTGATGCCAAAACCAAAAATGATACGGAAGAGATTGAAATACCCGAAGAAGGTTTCGTGATGCAGCCCCATACCTTGTATTTAGGAGTTACACAGGAATATACGGAAACTCACCAACATGTCCCTTTCTTGGAAGGCAAGTCCAGTATAGGCCGCCTCGGACTGATTATCCATGCCACAGCAGGCAAAGGGGATGTGGGCTATTGTAACACATGGACACTGGAACTTTCTTGTGTACAACCCGTGCGCATCTACCCCGGTATGCCTATCGGTCAGTTGATATATTTTGAAGTAAGTGGGGAAGTGCAGACCCCTTACCATAGTAAACAATCAGCAAAATATACCAAACGTACGGTAAAACCGGTGGAATCAAAATTGTGGAAGAATGAATTTTAGGGGTAGACCATTAGCTATATATTCCTTCCAATTATTTTACCGTTAAATCCCTTCTTTCATGCCGCCCGATTTTGTGACCATTATCAGTGATCCGCATGGATGCTATAAAACATTTAAAGCCTTAATAGCACAATTACCGGTAGCGAATAACCGCTTCATTATTGTAGGAGATATACTGGATCGCGGCCCTGATAGTGTTCAAATTTTTGATTATGTAAAAGAATATGAGATCAGTATGGTGATGGGTAATCACGAATACATGTTTCTCCAACGAAAAAAAAGTATGCAACACCAACGCCTCTGGCATATGAACGGAGGAGAGAGCACTATGCGATCTGTTGAAGGGCAGTCAGACCCTGAAGACTGTT
>CAZIGO010000276.1:0-3174 GCA_964538595.1 uncultured Chitinophagales bacterium
TAATCACATTGGTCGTATTCCAGAACATCAAATTCAGTAAAACCCCAAGTGAAATAATCTCCCCCCCTCCGCTAAATTCTCAAAAAGAGAAGCGAGCTAAAACTCCATTCATTCAAAGGTTATCCCTTATAACCAATAAAAAAGGGAAGCCAGCGGTTTGTACCAGCTTCCCTGAATGGCAGCCCCACGGGGAATCACCCGGTTATCCAACCGGACGCCCGGTTCCATGACCGGGCAAACCCCAAGTATAAAAATCAAAACCCTTACAGATCAATGACTGCAAGGGATTAGCAGCTTATATTTACTGCTGGCGAATTTTATATATTTGTTCTCTCAATTCAGGTATTTCAATCGTTGCTGTTCGCCAAACGACTTCAATAGAAACACCAAAATATTCATGTACGATAATATCACGCATACCCGCCATTTTACGCCAAGGGATATGAGAATGTTTCTGTTTGAAATCATCCGGTAATTTCTTTACCGCCTCCCCAATAATTTCTAATCTTCTTATTACGGCATCTTGCTTCTCCGTGCTATTCGAAAATTCTTCTTCTGTAATATCACTCGTATATGCTTCGATCTTTTGAATACACTCCCAAATGTCGCCTACATATACACTAATATCTTTGTCTCTCATAAGATAGGTACCTGTTCAGTCAATATGCGCTCCTTTAATGCCGGTTTTAATCCTTTATATTCTACTAAGTCGACAGACATATTCAGGGCATCTTCCAGCGCCAGTTTAATTTCTACAAAATCCAATAAGCTGACCTTTTCCCCCAATTCCACGACAATATCAATATCGCTGAAATCTTTTTTATTCCCTTTTACATAGGACCCGAAAATTCCTGCTTTTCGCACCTTATACTTTTTAAGGATCGGGACAACTCTTCGTTTGATTTGCTCTAATTCCATATGTGATAAGATAGGAAAAAATAAAATATATTCTGCAACTCCCCCCTTGCAGTCCATTTGACAACATGTGAATTACCCCCCCTTGGGAATCGTCCGGTTATTCAACCGGACGCCCGGTCGCATGACCGGGCGAACCCATAATAAAATACCCCCTTGCAGTCAGAAAACCGCAAGAGGGTATTATGCAGCCCCAAGGGAATTCGAAAATACCCCCTCAAATACACCATTTCCTCCCTCACTTACAACTATTTCGCTCAATACGCTGAGTCTGCTTTTAGTATTTCTGTTTGTCAGTATCAATCCAGCCAATTTGGATGTATTTCTTGTTTCAGTTGTGTTTCAGTAAAGCAAGACTCTTATCTTAAAAGTGAATTTAGAAGTTATGGGTAGAATTACAGTTAATTTGGAACTCAACAGCAGTAAACGTAAAGATGGTCGCAGAACCATATTTATTCGTCTTACAAAGGATCGCAAAATGAAGCGAATTACAACTGGTTTATGTGTTTTTAAAAAAGATTACAACAAAAACGCTAAATTCGGGTATTGGGTAAAAAAGTCTGATCCGCAACACATTGGGAAGAATAAAATCCTCAAAGATTTACTTTTTAAGGCTGACCAGATCATTTACTGCTGTCGGATCAGGTAAATATAAACGGGAAAGTGGTCACTATACCTATCTAAGTAAGAATCAAGATGCTTTAAAAATATTATTATCAGAACTCTAACGATTAATTAATATTTAAGATTTAAATCTTCCATTATGGCATAAGACGGTATGGCAAATCCTATGCCTTCGATATCTTGGCCAGTTAACTTGGCATTTATGATACCAATTAATTGCCCTTTTTCATTAAGTAAAGCGCCACCACTACTGCCCGGATTAATACTCACATCCGTTTGAAGATATTTTTTACCTTGAAATGATCGAGTTCCACTGATTATTCCTTTTGTAACAGTTTGATTAAGTTGAGCATCCGCTGGAGTGCCAATGGCATATACTGTACTTCCAACATTGATTTTAGACTGGTTCTGGATAAGGGGGAGAGGCCGCAGGCCGGTACTGTTGACTCGAACTAATGCCAAGTCAGTTTTTGGAGCCGTTCGAACGATTTTACCTTGTAAAACCATTCCACTACTAAATTTGACTTTTACATTCTCTAAACCACTTACTACATGATAATTGGTGAGAACGAGCCCATCTTTACTTATTACACAACCGCTACCATGCCCCCGTTCTGTATCGATAGTAACTACACTTTTGATAGAGTTATTAATACGTTTTTCTTGATCAGACTCGAGTTGCGGTTTTTCCAGTTGAAGAGGAGAAGACTTTTCTTTTGCAGTTTGATTTCTTTTTTTGAGTACTTCGTAAACTTTTTTGTTATACATAAATTTATAAAATGAGTTCTCAAAGGCATCATGATAAACGGCGGTTCCTCCTTTTTCAAATTTTTCAGAGCTACCTTCAGTGGTTTTAGTAAAAAGTGTGTCATTTAATTTATTGACGATCCACCATTTCGTTTTTAGCTTACACTCCGTTGTTGCAAACTGTTGAGTGTTTTCAGATAGCATACTTTTTGCCGTCGGATACCTGATGTTGTAGCTTATATCTAAGAGTTCGGCCTCTATGAAGTAATGGGCTTTTGCCGATACGGAAAATACACTTTCTTTAGGATCTACGACATTAAATCCTAAACTTTTAAAACTTTCATTAATATTGTTTTGAAGATTTTTAGCATTACCGCTAATTGTTTCTTCAAAGTATAAAATATCGTGTCGTTCTTCCCCTTTATATATATTACCCATTTTTTGACCTCCTTTATAATCAACTTTAACAGATTTGCAAAGAATTGGAGCACTACTATCTACTTTTTGCGGAATTTTTTTGAGAGTGGGATTTACATAATCTTTATTTAATAATACATAAGAACCTGTTGCTAAGTCTACATAGTAACCGTAAATAAAAAATAAACAACTAGTAAATGTGAAATAGTTAAATTGATTAGGGTAAACTAATTCATGATGAGGTTTATAACCCTCCTTTTCAAATTTTATTTCATGGGGTTCTGTTCTTTTAAGTTTTACTTCAGTAGGCACTTGACCTTTACTCTCTCCATCAACCCATACTTCAGAATTGGAAGGATTTGAGTCAAGTTTAACTTTTTCACGAGAACCGTAAAAAATTGTGGCACAGCTATTTAATCCTAAAAGGGCAACAATTAAAATTGTTATTAATGAATACTGGCGGTAGTCCAT
>CAZIGO010000277.1:0-3119 GCA_964538595.1 uncultured Chitinophagales bacterium
TGTAATAACAGTTCTTACTTAAATACAAAAGGTAGCCGAGATTATTTCCCGGCTACCTTTTTTTATGGCCTATGTTGAGCGGATGCTTACTTCTGTTATTTTTTGAGGTTTTGCAAGGTAGAGGGGGAAAGGAAGTAGAGAAAAGAAGCCTTACTGGTTTCTTCAGATATGTAGGAAATAAGTTGTAATTTTGATGAAACTAGAACGGGTTCATAAAAAAATAGATGTTTTATGAAAGTTTTATTACTAGGAGGAGGGGGACGGGAGCATGCTTTAGCTTGGAAAATAAGTCAGAGTGAGAAATGTGATCATCTTTACATCGCACCGGGTAATGCGGGAACTACGGCATGTGGTGAAAATGTAGCATTATCCAATGATGATTTTGAAGCAATAGAGGATTTTGTGTTAGAAAATGGAGTGTATATGGTTGTAGTAGGGCCTGAAGCTCCGTTGGTAGATGGGTTGCGCAATTATTTTTTAGATAATATCGATTTAATGAATATACCGGTCATCGGGCCGGCCACCCCCGCTGCTCGCTTAGAAGGCAGTAAAGCTTATGCGAAAAAATTTATGCAAGAACATGATATACCCACGGCCCGTTACCATAGCTTTGACCAGCAAAATATAAAAGAAGGCCATAAATTCTTAGAAACTCTTTCTGCTCCTTATGTCCTGAAATCAGATGGGTTAGCCGGGGGGAAAGGCGTATTGATTTGTCACTCTTTACAGGAAGCTCATCAGGAGCTGGATAATATGATCGAAAAACGAAAGTTTGGAGCTGCCAGCGAAAAAGTAGTTATCGAAGAGTTTTTAGAGGGCAATGAACTTTCCGTCTTTGTGTTAACAGACGGGCAATCTTATAAAATTTTTCCTACCTCTAAAGACTATAAAAGAATAGGTGAAGGTGGTACCGGCCTTAATACGGGAGGAATGGGAGCCATATCACCAGCTCCATCGGCTGATAAAGATTTGTTAAATAAAGTGGAGCACAACATTTTACAGCCTACTTTAGAAGGTTTACAACAACAGGGGAATGATTATAAAGGATTTTTGTATTTAGGATTGATGAATGTAGATGGAGATCCCTACTTATTAGAATATAATGTACGTTTAGGGGACCCGGAAGCTCAAGTGGTATTACCGCGCTTGGAAACGGATATATTAGATCTTTTTGAAGGAGTATGGAAACAGACGCTTGACCGGCAGGACTTTTCGGTGAATAATAAAAGTGCGGCTACTGTGGTGATGGCATCGGGCGGGTATCCTAAGGATTATCAGAAAGGGAAAGTGATTAAAGGATTATCTGATGTCGAACATTCTAAAGTTTTTCATGCCGGTACAGCTTGGCGCGGGGGCGAAGTGGTTACTGATGGAGGAAGAGTATTAGGAGTGACAGCACAAGCTAATCAGCTTCAGCAGGCAGTTGATACTGCTTATAAAGATATAAAGCATATAAATTTTGAGCAGCAATACTTTAGAACAGATATTGGTCAAGACGAACTAAAAAAAGTCTCCGGGAATTCATAAGTAAGGGATCCTTTTGAAAATAAGAGGCTTTACTTTTCCTTAATTATTAATTTCTTCTGGAACAATTTGTTGTTGCTGCTTCCTTTTATTAAATAGATACCGGGGGGTATCCGGTTGCTGGGATCAATAGCCGTTAATACTTCACCATTCTCTTTTAATATAACTTTGGAATATACCATATGCCCTGTAATATTGTATAAGGTCACTAAAACTTTTTCCTCATTTTGGTCAATACCTGAAACATCTATATTTATGGCTTCTCCTTGACTTGATGGGTTGGGGTAAATACGAACAATGGGCTTCTCTTTAACAGTAGGGTGTTTAATATTTTGAGTATACCCCTTGTACGTTATACCTGCTATTAATGTGAGTAGTAATACGCTTAATCGTAAGTCCATAAAGCTCTCCTATTAATAATACGTATTCCTGCATTAATTTGTTACTTTTATCGATAATAACCTATAGCGATGTATAATAATCTGTCAAGGAATGATCTATTAATAGAAGTTATTAATAAACCTCTCAAAATTTGTTATTTTACACTATGTATTATCTTTTAAGGGTGGTGTGATGTATTGGTTGAAGAGTTTATATTATTCGTTTCCGATCCAGTTGTTGCTGTTACATTTTCAGCGGAATCATCTATTATTAATATTTTGGGTGCTCCCTTTGTTATGTATTGTGAATTATTTAGGACGTCAGTTAGGATTGCCTTATTTATTTTTAGATCCTGAATATCTGGGCAAAGTTAGCTTTTTTAGTTTTTTCTTTATTGGAATATCTTTTGGAGGATTTGCTATAGCGTGGAATATTACTACCTATATTCTGCACAGTTTTCGATTCCCTTTTTTAGCTACGTTACGTAAACCATTTACCAAGTATACACTTAATAATGCTTTACTTCCCCTCTTTTTTTTGGTGACTTATATTATTGCTATCGTGCTTTTTCAATATCAAAATAAGCTCCTCAATTTTTTTGAAGTGTTGGAGTTGTTGGGAGGACTTATCGGGGGCATTGTCGTTATATCGATATTGAGCTATATTTATTTTTTACAAACGAACAAAGATATTTTTGGTCTTTTGAAGATCCGGGGCATGAATAAAGAGGATCTTCCTCGTCAATTTAAGTCGCGCCCATTACCTTCTGAAGTAGAAGAATCGGACAGATGGTGGGAACAACGGTGGCGAGTGGATACGTATTTGGCACATCCTTTCCGGACTCGCTTAGTACGTAGCATAGCTCACTATGATAATGATTTACTCAAAGCTGTATTTCGACAAAATCATTCTAATGCTCTCATTATGGAGGCGGGAGCTCTAATAGTACTCATTTCACTGGGTTTTTTGATCAACTATCCCGTTTTCCGTATTCCTGCTGGAGCTAGTATCTTTTTGTTGATATCGGTGCTCACTATGCTTGCCGGAGCGTTGGGCTTTCTACTTAAGAAATGGAGCACTATTGTGTTTGTATTGTTTTTAGTCTCCATCAACTTTTTAATGAAGTATGATATGATTGGCTATCAAAATAAAGCGTTTGGCCTCGACTATTCTACGGGCCCTATATCTTATAACTATGATACATTGCAGCATTT
>CAZIGO010000278.1:0-3113 GCA_964538595.1 uncultured Chitinophagales bacterium
GTAGCACGATAATTAAGTTTCATAGTGAATGGTCAGAAGCATAGATTCTAAAGTAAGACCCGGGCCGAAAGAGGCGCCCAGCGCTTTTTTGCCGTGGTCTTGTGACTTTAATGATTTCCAGATTTTTTCCAAGATAAATAGTATGGTGGGAGAGGACATGTTTCCAAACTCTTCCAGTATCTGATAAGCATATCGGTTTTCATGAGGAGAAATATGGAGCTCCTCTTCACAGGTTTTCAGAATCTCTTTACCACCGGGATGAATAGCAAAAAAGTCGGGGGAAGATTGATGAATAGTACTGGTGGGTAATAAATGATGATTAAGTTGTTGCAGCCCTTGTTTTAATTGTTGAGGGACAGTAGCAGAAAGGGTAAGCTCAAACCCAAAGTCACCGATAGTCCAAGCCATATCTTCTTCACTATCGGGTATGATGTCAGCGTAAAAAGTAGATAACCCAAAGGCTTTGTTCGTAGAAGAAGGTTTGGGTTCCACGAGGGCGGCAGCCGCGCCATCTCCAAAGAGGGCTGTAGCTAAGAGATTGTCGTAGTCCTGGGCTTCTTGAAAGTGTAAGCTGCAGAGTTCGATTGAAATAATGACCACATGGGCGGAGGGATGGGCCCGCGTTATATTATCTGCTACTTTCAAAGCGTTAATGGCAGCATAGCATCCCATGTAGTTGATACTGGTCCGGTGAATAGTAGAGGGCAAGTTCAATTGTTTGATTAAATCAACATCCAACCCCGGCGCATAGAGGCCAGTACAACTCACTGTAATCAAATGAGTAATATCCGCGGAGGATGTATTGGAGGAAGCGAGACAATTTTCAATGGCAGTTTTGGCCAAGGGTAGCGCATGTTGGTGATATTGTTGCATACGCTTTCGAGTAGAGGGGGGCGGGGAACCATTAGTAGAAGTAAAAAGTTGTTTGTCTTTCTCTTGGTGGGTAAAATCCGGTAAAACGGAATAACGTTGTTGTATCCCAGTTTTTTTAAATAACCATCGGATTTTTCGCTGATCGATCGAGTTATTTCCCCCATTGTGTCGAACCAAATAATTTGCTATATCGTCTTGCTCAAATCGATACGGGGGAGTGGCGGTACCTAAACTGGTGATATAAGGACACATGAGTGGTAGTTACAATTAACAAATATATTGAAAAGTTACCGAAAAGCGTTAAATTACTGCAGTCATGATTAATAAGTCGACTTGGCAGCACTTACGCTTCTCGTTTTCTCTGAACTTATTACCTATCTATTTCTTTGCATTAAGTCAAATGCCTGTCATTGATTGGTTATCAGCTGCAATATGTTTTGTAGTTTTACATGTATTCCTTTATCCCGCCAGTAACGCCTATAATAGTTATTATGATCAGGATAAGGGACCGATAGCCGGTTTAAAAAATCCGCCTCCGGCAATTAAACAAGTCTATTATACGTCGGTCTTTTTTGAAGTAATAGCCCTCTTACTATCCTTTTGGGTGGGATGGCGATTTGCGGGCATGGTACTTGTTTATACCTTGATATCACGGGCTTACAGTTATGATAAAATACGGTTAAAACAATATCCTTACCTCGGATGGGCCGTGGTGGTCCTTTTCCAGGGAGCTTTCACTTATGCTATGGTGAGCGAAGCCGCCTATGACTTGTCTGCGCTACTTTTACAAACTGATATGTTTTGGATACCGGCCGGTCTCAGTACGCTATTATTAGGGGGCTTTTATCCCTTAACGCAAGTCTATCAACATAAAGAGGACCGGCGACGGAAGGATATTACCATTAGTATAAAGTTGGGGGTGAGGGGTACTTTTATATGGGGGGGATTGTTTTTCTTCATTGGAACCGCCGGGTTTTTCTATTGGCTGTATCCGGGGCGGCTTTGGCCGCAATTTACTATGTTTATCCTCTTGATGGCGCCGGTATTGAGTTATTTTTTGTACTGGTGGATCAAAGTATGGAATGATCCTTCCTGGGCGGATTTTAAGCATACAATGCGCATGAATGCGTGGGCAGCAATTTGTTTAAATGGCTTCTTCGGATATTTATTGTTATGGGAAAAAGTTATAGTTTGACGGACTAAATAACGAGCCAGGGAAGGTATATAGCGGAAGGTGTTGATAACAAGCTGCGTCACCCAGGGACGTCCGGATAAGGATTGAATATATCGCCCGCGGCGAAGCCGGAGCTTAAAGTGGTAACGCCACCGTAACCGATAGCGTTGTTCTAACGTATGACGAGTAAGCGAATGATGGAAATATTCCTGAATTGTTTGCCCCAGGAGCATACCCGATTGAACAGCCATGGTCATACCATTGCCGCAAAGCGGAGCGATCATCCCCGCGCTGTCACCGGCCATTAATATATGCCGATGGACAGGCGACTTGGTTTCGAAAGAGATCTCATTGATAACAAGGGGGCGTTCGTATAGGAAAGTGGCCTCTTCAAAGATATTAGCCAAATAGGAATTTTGGTATAACACTTGTCGTTCCATTGTGGGGATATCACCGTACTTGCGAAGATAGGAACGGTGAGCTAAATAACAAAAACAGTACCGGTCGGCTTCTATTTTAGAAAGGCCACAGTACCCATATTTGAAATTATGTAGGGCAATAAGATCTTCCGGAAATGACGTATTGATATGATATTTTATGCCTACATACGGTGAACGACGATAGAAAAATGGGCGTTGTAATTGGCGGTCCATGGGCGACCGCTTCCCATAGGCTCCTACCACTATAGCGCTGGTTAAAGCCGACCCTCCTTGTCGGTCGACGCTGAAATGGCCCCCTTGATAGGTAATGGATTGAACCTTGGTGTTCGTAAGAATTTCCGCTCCTTTCTCTTTCGCCTTTTGAGCCAAATAATGGTCAAACCGGTAACGGCTTAAACCGATACCTCCCTGGTCTAAAGTCGTGTTAAATGACACATGGCCCGGCGCGGTAATTTGTAACCGCTTGATAGAAGCCGGTTGAAATCGGGATAGGTTAATGCCGAGTCGTTCCAGGGTAGGTAACGCTTCCCGGGAAATATACTCACCGCACACCTTATGAAAAGGATAAATGATTTTTTCCAGTACAGCAACAGCAATGTCAGCTTGAGCTAACCGGTTGGCCGTTA
>CAZIGO010000279.1:0-3091 GCA_964538595.1 uncultured Chitinophagales bacterium
CTTTGAAGAACCGATCGCCAAGCTGGAGGAGCAGCTCGAAAAAGCGCGCGAGATCCAGAAAGAAGGCGAAGTCGATGCCAGTGATACGATCGAAGAGCTGGAGCAAAAGATTGATAAAGAACGTAAACGAATTTACAGTAACTTATCAGGGTGGCAACGAGTACAGCTATCCCGCCACCCGCGACGCCCGTATACGCTCCATTACTTACGTGATATGTGCGACCCGTTTATTGAACAGCATGGCGACCGCTGTGCGAAAGACGACAAGTCCATTGTCGGCGGGTTCGGCGCTGTGGACGAAAAAACGATCATGTTTATCGGCCATCAAAAAGGGCAAAACACTAAAATGCGACAGTTTCGCAATTTCGGCATGCCCAACCCCGAAGGGTATCGGAAAGCAATGCGGTTGATGAAACTGGCCGAAAAGTTTGATAAGCCTATCGTCACACTGATCGATACGCCCGGCGCTTTTCCCGGCATGGAAGCTGAAGAGCGCGGGCAGGGAGAAGCTATCGCTCGTAATCTCTATGAGATGATGCAGTTACAGGTGCCGGTCCTGTGTATCGTCATTGGAGAAGGAGCTTCCGGCGGTGCCCTCGGTATCGGTATCGGCGACCGTATCCTTATGATGGAGAATACCTGGTATTCTGTCATTGCGCCCGAATCCTGTTCCTCTATCCTTTGGCGAAGCTGGGAATATAAAAAAGAAGCCGCTGAAAACCTTCAGCTGACTGCTGAGCATATGAAAGATTTCGGCCTGGTAGACGGCATTATCGAAGAACCGTTGGGCGGTGCCCATTCTGACCCGGAAACGACGGCCCAGACGTTAAAAAAGACGATACTGAAGAATGTGAAAGAGCTTGAACAAATGGACCCCGAAAAGCGAGCACAGCAACGCGTAGAGAAATTTGCTCAGATGGGCGTCTACGACGAAGGGAAACCCAAGAAGAACAAGAAAGGCAAATCGAAGCAGTCGTCGAGCAACAAGAAGAAGAAAAAGAAGAAAAAAGCTTCTAAAAATTCCTCGAATAGCTAACCCTTTAATGGCCCTGCCCCTATGGCATTCCTGAAATCGCTAAGAGACCGGTTTTTTAAATGGCAGGTCAAGCGCAAAATGAAGAAGAAGTCTGTATCGCGCTATTGGACACCGCTTGAAGAAGCCCGGTCGATAGGTATCTTATTTATTGTTCGCAACCGAGCTACCCTCCAATCATTAGAACAGTGGATTCAGGAATGGCAGGGTGGGGGGAGAACTATCGAAGCGCTGGGGTATTGGCCCCATAAACGACGGCCGCCCCAAAAAGTGTTAGGGTCGCCCACGATACAATGTATTACCCCCTCGGACATTAACTGGTGGTATCGCCC
The DNA here is from genome assembly GCA_964538595.1 of uncultured Chitinophagales bacterium. Taxonomy (GTDB): domain Bacteria; phylum Bacteroidota; class Bacteroidia; order Chitinophagales; family CAZIGO01; genus CAZIGO01. The sequence goes on from CAZIGO010000279.1 coordinate 1,366, forward strand.
AGCCGGGCGTACGGTCAAAACCATGATAGACAAAGAATACGATCTACTCCTCAATATTTTTCGCGAAGAATGTCCCCCCTTAGAATATATGGCGGCCTTGTCAAAGGCTCGGTTACGGGTGGGTATGTATCGCGGTGACTTTTCACTGCACTATAACGACTTTTTAGTAGATATGCCCGATACGGAGGCGATTGATCCGATGATCGAACAAATACAGCATTATTTAAGCACTCAAAACACTTATCGCCATGCCAAAATTTGAAGGAACCGGCGTAGCTTTAGTAACTCCATTTAACGCCGATAAATCAATTGATTATGACAAGCTCGAACAATTGATCGACTACGTGATCGATAACGGGATCGATTTTTTAGTTTCTATGGGAACGACCGGGGAGTCGGCCACCCTTTCTAAAGCAGAAAAAAAAGAAGTTCTGACCTTTACAGCCGAACAAGCCGGTGATCGTGTACCGGTCGTAGCCGGGATCGGGGGTAATAATACGCGCGATTTGATCAACTTTATGGACGACTTTCATTTTGAAGGGATCGATGGTATTCTTTCCGTCAGCCCGTATTACAACAAACCCTCTCAACAAGGACTGTATGAACATTATAAGGCATTGGCCGATGCGGCTCCCCGGCCGATCATCCTGTATAACGTACCCGGCCGGACGGGCAAAAATATCGAAGCAGCCACCACACTGCGCTTAGCGAACGACTGTGACAATATTGTAGCCATTAAAGAAGCATCCGGCGATCTCGAACAGATCATGGAAATTATCAATAACAAGCCCGGCGATTTTACCGTATTATCCGGCGATGATCCCTTGACGATGCCCTTGATTAGCTGTGGGGGGAGCGGCGTAATTTCGGTAACCGCCAATGCGTTTCCTCATACTTTTACGACAATGGTCGATGAGGCTCGTCAATATAATTTTGACAAAGCGCAAACGTTTCATTACAAATTATACGACATTATTCAGTTACATTTTGCCGACGGCAATCCCCCCGGCGTCAAGGCCTCCTTACATATACTCGGCAAAGCGAACAATGAATTTCGATTGCCCGTCGTGCCGGTAAGTGATGAAACATATCAGGCCCTGGAAACAGAGATCGATAAACTACAATAGAACTTCATTATAGCGGAACAAAAGCAATAAAATAGAGGGGGGGGGTAATATGAAATATTACAACGACTTCTTGCGCTTCTCCAAAATATCTTTCCGGATCGCTTGAGCGATCTTTTTTACTTCTTGCATGGATTTTCGTACCCGTACCCCCGCCGATTTATTACCCTTCTTATAAAACTTGTGAACGTCCTCCTCACAGTTTTCTATGACTTCTTTGAGTTGTTCGTATTTTTTCAAAATTATTAAATTTATGAAATGTATGTTTTAAAATTAAAGTTTTTACCGCGGTATACCAAATTGAAGAACCGGGAAGTATAAGAACTAAAATGGTAATGAAAATATTACAAACTGCTAAAAGATAAGTCAAGGGGAAAGAGGAGGAGGTGCATCAACTCCTAACCTTTGGCTTTGACTTCTTTATAGCTATTCTGGTTCAGTTTTTTTCGCACAGCTGAAAAGCCTTCCAGCGTCTGTTCAATATCATCTTTTGTGTGGTCTGCAGTGGGGATAAGGCGTAAGAGTAAAATGCCCGCGGTACCACCGGGTAAACAACCGGTGAGCAGAAAATCTTATAGTTCTCACGAAGGTCCGTAATCACT
>CAZIGO010000280.1:0-973 GCA_964538595.1 uncultured Chitinophagales bacterium
AGGGCGTAAGGGAGGAGTAGTATTGGATGGAAGGGATATTGGGACCGTAGTGTTCCCTGAAGCGGAGTTGAAGCTGTTTTTGACGGCTGATCTAAAAACACGTACGCAGCGACGTTATAAAGAATTGCAGGAAAAAGACAGTGATATATCTGAAGAAGAAGTGTTTAAAAATTTAAAACACCGGGATTACAAGGATAAGACACGCGATGATAGCCCGTTGAAAATGGCCGATGACGCGGTGCTAATTGATAATACTAACCTAACTCCGCAAGAGCAGTTGGAGCGGGCCTATCGGTTAGCAAAAGAAATAATAAATGATTAAATTTGAATGAACAAGAAAATATAATAAGACATGAAAGTAACAATTGATGAAAATTCTGGCTTTTGTTTTGGAGTGGTTTATGCTATAGAAATGGCAGAAGAGCATTTGGCTCCCGGGGAAACCTTGTATTGCTTGGGAGATATAGTGCATAATGATATGGAGGTAAAACGGTTGAAGGATAAAGGACTGCGATTTATTGATCATGAAGACTTGGAGAATATGGAAGGAGCTAAAGTTTTGATTCGGGCGCATGGAGAACCTCCTGAAACTTATAAAACAGCTTTAAAAAACGATATAGAACTAATAGATGCTTCTTGTCCGGTAGTCCTGAAGTTACAGAATCGCGTTAAAATTGCTCACAAAAAAGCCCAAGAGGATGGCGGACAAGTGGTGATCTATGGAAAACATGGACATGCCGAGATAAAGGGACTGTTAGGACAAACCAATCAAGAAGCTATTATAATAACAGGTTGGGATGATTTGGATAAAATAGATTATACTCGTCCGATTTACTTGTTTTCCCAAACTACCAAGAACCTGGATTTTTATTATAAACTGAAAGATGAAATTATTGAACGAGCTCAACAACACGATAATGAGGAAGTAGACTTTAATGACAGTATTTGCCGTCAAGTATCTAACCGAGGACCT
>CAZIGO010000280.1:983-3090 GCA_964538595.1 uncultured Chitinophagales bacterium
GCGGGAATTTGCTCGTAGTCATGATGTCATTGTATTTGTAAGTGGCAAGAAAAGTTCCAACGGTAAGGTGTTATATCAGACCTGTAAAGAGGAAAATCCTAATAGTTATTTTGCTATCAAACCGGAAGATGTCAAAGCGCAATGGGTAGAGGGGGCAGAAACGATAGGGGTTTGTGGTGCCACTTCAACTCCGGCTTGGTTGATGAAAGATGTGGCGGATTATATAAGAGAACATTACAAAGTACCGCAAGAAGCTTAACTTCCCTATTTTACTACTTTTTATTCTACTATAAAAATGTTAACTTTGCCGTTCCTTTTAAAACTTCCTCTATTTTCAAGAGAGGATAATTACTGATGTAAATTTAAAACAAACTCATGGCTAAAAAGTCAAAAAATCAAAAACAAAAAAAGAAAAAGGCGAAGAAACAGTCCAAAAAAGCGAAGAAAAAGAAGTCCAAGAAGTCGAAGAAGAAGAAAAAGAAGAAAGGGAAGAAGAAGCAAAAGTCGAAAAAGAAACGAAAATCCATAAAGGAGGCGAAAAAAGAGGTAGCTATAGAAGATAAACAGCCTTCTGCTGAAAAAGTACGTCAATTAAATAAAAGCGTTCCGAACAGTCAATTTGATTGGCAAGAACAAACACAGGATGTAGTAGTAGAGTACACAGAACAAGAAAAAAAGGAGTTGGAAAAACTTTATGAAGAAGCATTAACTCCTATTGAAAAAAATGATATAGTTACTGCTACTGTCGTTGGTATCACAGAAAACGATGTTATTTTAAATGTGGGGATGAAAGCAGATGGTTTGGTGCCGGTTAATGAGTTTCGTGATATGCCTGAGTTGAAAGAAGGCGATGAAGTGGAAGTCTTTATTGAAGAAGTAGAAGATGATAAGGGGCAAATTGTTCTGTCTCGTCGTAAAGCCAAACTTCTCCGCGCTTGGGAAAAGATTAAAGATGCCTATGAAAATGATAACGTATTAGAAGGGACGATCGTGGCTAAAACAAAAGGAGGGTTGATTGCCAATATTCAAGGATATGAGTGTTTCCTCCCGGGCTCACAGATCGATGTCAAGCCTATTGTCGATTATGATTATTATGTAGGGAAGAGCATGGAGTTTAAAGTTGTGAAAATCAATGAGTCCATTATGAATGCGGTTGTTTCTCATAAAGCCCTTATTGAAAGCGAGTTAGAGTCGCAACGACAAGAAATTATGGAAAGCCTTGAAAAAGGGCAGGTGTTAGAGGGCAATGTGAAAAACATTACTGACTTTGGAGCGTTTATTGATTTAGGAGGAGTAGATGGGTTGCTTTATTTGTCTGATATTAGCTGGGGACGGATCAGTCATCCCTCGGAAGTATTAGAATTGAATCAGAAATTGAATGTGGTGGTGCTTGATTTTGACGATGCTAAAAAGCGAATATCCTTAGGACTAAAACAGTTGCAACCTCATCCGTGGGATAACTTGCCCGACGAAATTGAAGAAGGAGCCAAGGTCAAGGGTAAAGTAGTCAATATCGAAGATTATGGCGCCTTTCTGGAGATTAAATCAGGGGTAGAAGGATTAGTGCATGTTTCAGAGATTTCTTGGTCCTTGCAACCCATTAATCCCAAAGAATACTTTACGTTAGGAGATGTGCACGAAGCTATTATAGTAGCCTTAAATAAAGAGGAGCGGAAAATGTCACTGAGTATCAAGCGATTGCAAGCTGATCCCTGGGAGAAAGTAGAGGAGAAATACCCCGAAGGCACTCAACATACAGATAAAGTGATCAATCTTACTCCTTATGGTGCCTTTGTAGAATTAGAAGAAGGTATAGGTGGTTTGGTGCATATCTCTGATTTCTCTTGGACAAAGCAGATAAAGCATCCCTCGCAATTTACCAGTGTAGGAGATGATATGGATGTAGTGATTTTAGATATCGATAAAGAAAACCGACGTCTCTCCTTAGGTCATAAGCAAGTAGAAGAAGATCCGTGGGACACTTTTGAAACGGTATTCCCGCAGGGTTCTGTCCATCAAGGAACGATTAGTGATATAGATGGCAAAAGAGTGACGGTAACCTTACCCTATGGTTTAGAATGTATGGTAAAACCCCGCGATATCAAAC
>CAZIGO010000281.1:0-3085 GCA_964538595.1 uncultured Chitinophagales bacterium
ATGATGGACACCAAAATTTTACCACTCATGTCATTACCAATAATGTCGATGGTCCCAATGGAATTTATGCCATAGATATAGATAAAGACGGGGATATGGATATTGCTTCTCCTATGGCTGTTGTCGATGAAATACGATGGTATGAGAATGACGGCAGTCAAAATTTTACACAACATACTATTACCACACTAGCCGATCGGGCGGAAGATGTTTATGTGTCCGACCTGGATGGGGACAGCACACTGGATATCCTCTAGGCTTCGGAAAATGATAATAAGATCGCCTGGTATAAAAACCTGAACACCTATACTTATCAGAACTTTAGTTTTTGTGAAGGGACACATTGTTAGTTTCAAATGATACCTTTACTTCTTCGGGTACTTTTATTGACACGGTTTCCCTCGGATCAGGAGACAGTATTGTCATTACAAATATTACGACACTGGATTCCGCCACCTGCCAGGTCCCCGATGACTGCGATTCGGCTCGTTCCATATTTTGTGACGATACCGTACAGGGTGTAACCTCCAACGCCTCTGCTGACTCCGTTTATACTTGTGGGAGCGACTCTTTTACTCACAGCCCGGGAGTATGGTATAAATATAGAGGCAAGGGGGAACTGGTTATCGCTAAACTGACGGGTAACACAGGATTTGATACAAAGTTATCAGTTTATCGTAGTGATAATGGATGCGGTGATATGACCTGTGTGGCCAGCAATGATGATGCCCAGGAAGGATTATTTAGTGTATCAAAAACTTCTTTTATTGCTGAAAATGGGGTGGATTATTATCTGCTGGTGCACGGTTATAGCTCCTCCAGTGGCGGGTTTGAGTTATCGTTGAATTGTAAGTCTTGGCTGGTATCGGGAAGAGTTTCCCTGGAAGGAGCTTCGAATTGCCGTATTGATACAAATGATACTCCAATCTCCAATCAGATTATTTCAGTCGATAGCGGGGAACGGTTTTTGGTTACCGACTCTACTGGTTATTATTCGGTGTATCTTGATTCGGGCGTGCATAGCTTACACCTCGTTGAACCACCTACATATACTAAAATGGGTTGTCCTTTTGACGGAGGATATTGGTTTACCCTTTCCGGATCGGCAGATACCCTGAACCGGAACTTTTTTCTGGAAAATTGGTCGGTAGCTTCTTCTTCGGAATGTCCGCAGGTGAAGGTGGATGTAGGAACGTGGTCGGTCCGCCCCTGTTTTTCGAACCCGCATTACATAAAGTATGGAAACAGGGGAACCTATCCGGCTCCCAATACCACCATTCAATTAAAGGTGCCCACTGATATGACGATGTCTGGTCATACCGGCGTACTCGACAGCGTGAACAGTGACAGTACAGTCTATACATTCCGGGTAGGAGACCTTGACATAGGAGAAACGGGTAGTTTTATTGCTTATTTGGATCTGCCGTGTGACGGAGATTTGGTGGGTTTGAGCCGCTGTGTTACAGTGGAGGTAAGCTATATATCGCCGGATAGCATGTGTACTTTTGTAACTGACACTTCCACCGTTTGGGATAATTCCCGTATCCGTGTAACCGGGGAATGTAAGCAAGACACCCTCGCTTGTTTTCTCATACAAAATACGGGGGCGGCGATGAGTGATACCAACGAGTATCGTATCTATTCGAATAACACCTTAGCACAAACGGCCCAATTTCAATTAAGCGCCCAGGATAGGATGAGAGTGTGTTGGCCGGCTAATGGGCGAACGATCCGGCTGGAAGCTGACCAAGACTCCGTCTATCCCGCTAAAAGCCATCCGCAGTATACCTTAGAAGCTTGTGGAGATAGCACAGATACGATTTCCTCGGGCTACGTCACCGCAGTACCCCAGGATGACCTCGTTGATTGGCGATCGATTGATTGCAATATTGTAAGCGCCTCCTATGATCCCAATAACAAAAGAGCGAGCCCGGCCGGTATAGATACGCCCCATTATATATCAAAATCGGACAGATTGGAATACACGATCAATTTTCAGAATACCGGTACCGATACAGCTTTCAAAGTGATCATTGTTGATACATTATCCCAAGCCTTCGACATTGCCTCTTTTGAACCGACCGCCAGCAGTCATGATGCTAACATACAGTTTTTGCCCCCCAGTGGGTCTTGGGGCCCACGCACGGTGAAGTGGACATTCAGGGACATAATGTTGCCCGATAGTAGTACGGATCCAGAAGGGAGTAAAGGGTTTGTAAAGTTTCAAGTGGAACCGCATCGTTATAATTCAGAAGGAGCGCGCATTGAAAATAATGCGGACATCTATTTTGATTTCAATAAACCTGTCAAAACCAATACTACCTACCATACGGTTGGTCTTCCTAACTCTACAAATATTATTAAACGTAAGATACGTCTGGAAACTTGTACTACCTATACAAACCCCAGCGGAACGAAAACTTATAATACCGGGGGCACTTATCGGGATACTTTAGTCAATGAGGAAGGCTATCCCATCTATTATACGATTCACCTGACCATCGATACCGTTAATGCGTCAGTAACACAAACTGGAGATACGTTGGTGGGAAATGACCAATCAGCCAACTATCAATGGCTTGATTGCGAACAAAATTATTCGGCTATTACGGGGGAGACAGATCGATATTTTAATCCTACTACTTCGGGCAAATATGCGGTAGCGTTAACCAATAATTCCTGCCGCGATACCTCCGCTTGTTACACCATAATAATGGAGGGTGTAGCGGAGTCGCATAATGAGCAGATTCGTCTTTATCCCAACCCCACCGAGCAGAACTTTTCATTGATCGGTACCACCGTCTTTGATAATGTAAAAGTGACTGTTACCAATATAACGGGAAAAGTGGTGGCCCAACAACAGTTTTATAACAAAAAGGTGATAAATATGGAGATCAATGGGCCGAAAGGGATGTACTTTGTTTCCGTCATAAATAGTCATGGAGAGCACTTATTTAAATTAATGAAGTATTGAGATAACTCTTCTTTGGTGGTCTCCTCTATGATTTATTAGATTACCGTCCCTTTTGTAAATTTATCCTTAGTATCTATTATAAGGGGGGGTATTTTATTGTATATCAATAGT
>CAZIGO010000282.1:0-3074 GCA_964538595.1 uncultured Chitinophagales bacterium
GTGTGTTAAATAAAAGGGAAATGATGGCTCCGAATCGTTAAGGGAGGAACACTTAAATATATAGAACGGGTATTCCTTTTCTTATTTCTTAATGATGCGCACTTCTGTTCGTCGATTTTTTGCCCGCCCTTTTTTGGTGGAATTATCCGCAATGGGTTGCGCTTCTCCATATCCTTTGGCTTTCACTCGATTAGAGTTAATACCCTTGTTGATAATATATTGCCGCACCGTGTTGGCTCGGCGCTGAGAGAGGCGCAAGTTGTATTGCTTTGAGCCTTGGTTATCCGTGTGTCCCGCTATTTCTATTACCATACTAGGATTTTCTTTGAGTTTGTTGACCAACTTATTGAGGCGGCTATGGGATTTTTCTTTCAGCGTGGCTTTATCTAGGTCAAAATACACATTCTTTAAAGTGAACTTATCTTTATATACCGTATCGATGACTAAGGACATATCGAACCGAAATTTTAAAGGGCCATCTACCTCGGGTATCTTTAAAGGCTTGGGGAAATTGAAATTCTTACCATATTTATGAGCGGCGACAGAAAATGTTTTCCCCTGCGGTAAGATAATCGTAGCCTTCCCCGCAGTATCCGAAGTGACAGACTTCTTCATAGCTGCACCTTTTTGGCGAAATATAATTTTAGTATTTCGTTGAGGAATTTTATTACCATCCGTGATCGTAATTTGTACTTGGGCTTCTGACTTACTGATTTTCTGGGCTTGCAGCGTGGGTGTCGAGAAAAGTATTCCCAATAGTAAAATACTGGAGATAAAACAGGATATTACTCGCATAGGAAAATTTTAGATAATTGTTGACATTTGTAAAGTAATATATTAATAGGCGCTACGCAAATTTTTGAATTATTTATCCTTCATAAAAGGATAACGGTAATCGCGGGGGGAAATGAAGGTTTCTTTAATAGCGCGGGCGGATACCCATCGGTATAAATTGAGTTTTGAACCGGCTTTATCATTAGTACCTGAAGCACGAGCCCCACCAAAGGGTTGTTGATTAACAACAGCGGCGGTGGGTTTATCGTTGATGTAAAAGTTGCCCGCGGCATATTTTAATTTATCCATGGCAAGTTGAATGGCGGAGCGGTCCCGGGCAAAAATAGAGCCGGTGAGTCCATAAGGCGAAGTATTATCGACCAGGTCGAGTGTTTCTTCAAATTTTTCTTCATCATAGACATAAATCGTTAATACGGGTCCAAAAATTTCTTCTCGCATAGTGAGGTAATTAGGATCCTCCGTTACAATAACAGTGGGATCAATAAAGTAGCCTTCTGAGTCATCATAATTTCCGCCGGCTATAATTTCTACATCATCTTCCTTGGCTTGATCGATATAACCGGTAATTTTATCAAAAGCTTTTTTATCTATTACGGCATTGATAAAATTTGTAAAATCTTCAGGGGGACCTATTTTGAAGGAGTCAATATCTTTGAGTAGTCCTTCTTTAATATCTTCCCATAAGTTAGCAGGAAGGTAGGCGCGAGAAGAAGCCGAGCATTTTTGTCCTTGGTATTCGAAAGAAGCCCGAGAAAGAGCGGTAACCACAGCTTGCGGATCAGCCGTTTTGTGAGCAACAACAAAGTCTTTCCCTCCGGCTTCCCCTACTACACGAGGATAGTTGTGATATTTTTGTATGTTATTACCGACGGTTTTCCAAATATGTTGAAAGGTAGGAGCAGAGCCGGTAAAGTGGACACCCGCCAAGTCGGGATGATTTAATGCTATATCACCGGCCGTTTTACCGTCAGTATAGACCAGGTTGATCACCCCTTTCGGGAGTCCTGCTTCAATTAAAATCTCCATCATCAAATTAGTAACGTAATTGGTCTGGTGGGAAGGTTTCCAAACAACTGTATTCCCCATCAAAGCGGGGGCGGCAGCCAGATTGGTGGCAATAGAGGTAAAATTAAAAGGGGGGATGGCCATAACAAAACCTTCGAGTGGGCGATATTCAACGCCGTTCCACATCCCCGGAGCTGAGTTAGGTTGCTCCTGGTATATCTCGCTCATGAATCGCACATTGAATCGGAGAAAGTCGATAAGCTCACAAACCGCATCAATTTCAGTTTGGTGGACATTTTTGGATTGACGGAGCATGGTGCGAGCATTGACCTGAGCACGGTAAGGACCGGCAATTAAATCAGCAGCTTTTAAAAAGATAGCCGCTCGTTCTTGCCAAGGAGTAGCGGCCCATTCCTCTTGAGCATCTAGGGCGGCTTGAATAGCTTGTTTAACATGGGAAGCATCCCCCTGATGGTAATGGCCGATCGTTTTATCTAAGTCATGCGGAGGATGTACGGCTTGGGTGTTATCAGTTTTTATCCATTCTCCATTGATATACATTGGTAGTTCGGGCGATGCTTCTTTTTCTTCCTTTAAGGCTTGCTTGAGTTCGGCTCTTTCCGCTGTCCCGGGCTCATATTTATAAACGGGTTCATTTTCGATGGGAGGTACTTGAAACTTTGCTGAGTCGGCCATAACTGTAATTTTTTGTGTTGCGATGTTTGTTAAAGGTTTACAAATATAGTTTTTTCCCTTGAGGGATATAAAAGATAACCTTATTTATTGTTTTAGTAGTAAGCCTTGGTATCGCGTGGTGATAATAAGCGGAGGTAAAGAAGGTACCTCTTTTCGGTAATCTTCTATAGAGGATTTGATACCGGGGGCGTGTTTCCAATTATAATCATCAAATAGCATCGGGGCGCCTTGTTGCATTCGGGGATAAAGATATTTCAACGCTTCAAAACAGGAGCGGTATTGCTCTACATCGATATAAGCTAAGGCAAAGGGCGGAGAAATCGACTCAGGGGCAGAGGCGGGAAAGATACCTTTTATGATATGCGTATTTTCGTGTTCGGATAATAATCGTTGTACTTGTTCTTTACTGGTATCCTTGAACGTACCTTTTTTAAAAAAATCCATTGTTGGAGCGGCGTGCGGAAGACCGGTAAAAGTGTCAAAGAGGTATAATGGCTTATCAGGAGTCTTGGCGGAAGCGGTTATTTTCGCTGATCCGCCTTGATAAACACCGACATGTATTAAGGGGCCGCGTAATG
>CAZIGO010000283.1:0-3069 GCA_964538595.1 uncultured Chitinophagales bacterium
CCAATTTTTCAAAATAATCATTGAAAAAAGTGCGTTGTGAGCTTCGGAATTCGCGGTGCAGTATTTTAAGCCATTTTAAAGAGAGTTGAAGTTGTTGTAGTTCCTGGATAGATTTGTCTGACAGGTCAAATCCACAACACAGTTTTCCTTGGTAAAGGGGAGTGGGCGTCCAGGGAAGGGCTACGGGAACAAAACATTCATCAGACTCGTAATCGGGGTGCCCCACCACTTGGAAAGGTTTTTCCGTTCCCCGGCCCACACTCATCACAGTACCTTCAAATAAGGCCATAGAGGGATACAAGTAAATAGATTTCATATCAGGCAGGTTAGGGGAGGGCTTTGTGGGGAGTTGATAAAAAGTTTGGTGATCGTAGTACTTACATTTGACAAACGTTAAGGAGCAGGTTTGGGAGTGGGGGAGCCACCCTTCCCCGTTTATCATACGGGCATACTCGGCGATGGTCATCCCATGAACCAAGGGCACGGGATGCATTCCAACAAAGGAACGATAAGCCGTATCTAATACCGGTCCGGCTATATAGTGACCGTTAGGATTGGGCCGGTCCAATATTAACAGGGGTATATTTTGTTCCGCACAGGTTTCCATTACATAATGTAAAGTGGAGATATAGGTGTAGAATCGAACTCCCACATCCTGGATGTCAAATACCATAAGATCTATTCCTTTCATATCTTCAGTAGTGGGTTTCTTTTGATCACCATAGAGTGATATGATAGGCAAACCGGTACGGGCATCTACGGTATCACTGATTTGCTGGCCGGCTGCTTGGTTCCCTCGGAATCCGTGCTCAGGAGCAAAGATTTTTTTGATATTAAAGCCTTGTTGTAAAAGCGAATCTACTAAATGAACCGTATCGATCATTGAAGTAGCATTGACGACTAGCCCTAAGGATTTGTTTTCTAATCGGGGAAAGTACTGGTCTGTACGAGCAGCTCCTACCTCTATCGTATCGCAATACTGTCCATAGATTTTAGAAGTAGCGCATATCATTAAGCTAACTGCTACTACTATCCCAATAAATTTGCTAAATTGCATACCTATATTTTGTGAGTAAATTAAAGAATAATTTTTGCACTTTGAATATTTTATAGCTAAGCGGATAGCGACTACTAAACAACGTTCCTTTTCACGTTTAATTGTACGTATTGCCATAGCTTCCGTTGCTCTAAGTTTAGCGGTAATGATCCTCTCTCATGCTGTGGTAAACGGTTTCCAATCCACCATACAAAACAAGGTGTTTAACTTTTTGGGCCACATACAAATCACTCGTTTTGACAGTCAGCATTCTTATGAGAGTGTACCCATCGATAGACGAGTCTCATTTTATCCTCTTGCTGATAGTGTTACCAGTATTGAGCATATGCAGGTCTTCGCTCAGATGGCCGCTATTATGAAAACAGAGAAGCAAATAGAAGGCGTACTCTTGAAAGGGGTGGGCCCGGATTTTGATTGGACCTTCTTACATAATCGTTTGGTAAAAGGTGATACTTTCCATATTACGGATAGTGTCACAAGTAATGAAATATTAATCTCTAAAAAAATTGCTGACAGGCTACGCTTGGATACCGGGCAGCAAGTGGGGGCGTATATTATACAAGATCCCCCGCGGGCTCGTCAATTTACTATTAAAGGAATTTATAATACGGGCTTGGAAGAATATGATAAACTTTATTGTATTGTTGATCTCAAACATATTCAAAAACTAAATAATTGGGAACCTCACCAGGTGGGTGGGTTTGAAGTGTTTTTACCTCATCTTGGCAAAACTCAAGAAGCTTCACAATTTTTAAACAAACATTTACCGACGGAATTGCAAGCCCAATCATTGAAACAAATAAACCCTAATCTCTTTGATTGGCTTAAAATGCAGGATCTTAATAAGTATGTTATTCTTATTTTGATGATTTTGGTAGCTGCCATTAATATGATTACTGTATTGCTAATTCTTATACTGGAACGAACAAATATGGTAGGTATTTTAAAAGCGTTGGGGGCGGACAATTGGGCCATTCAACGTATATTTCTATATAACGCTGTTTATATTATTGGCATCGGCTTACTTTTGGGTAATACAGTGGGTATCGGTATAGGAGTGTTACAAAAATATACAGGGTTGATCACTATCCCCCAGAAATCATACTATATATCACAGGTTCCCATTCAACTAGATTGGATGGCTTTTTTAGGGATAAACGTAGGTACCATTGTTGTTTGTACTCTTATGCTGATTATACCTTCTTACTTAGTTACGCGGATTACCCCTATTAAGTCGATCCGTTTTGAGTAATCAGAGAAAATTTATGAGTTATTATTTCGTGATTTATAAATAGGGAACTATTTTTCGCATCAACTATGAGCCAGCTGAAATATATTTTTTCGGTAGGGATGCTGTTATTGCTGTTTGCAGGGGCAATGGCACAACAAAAATATTCTGATCGGTTACGGGCCTATTATACAGAGAAATCTATCCAGGTAGATGGTCGATTACAGGAAAAAGCTTGGAAGAATGCCTCTGTTATCAATCACTTTACGCAACGGGAACCGGTAGAAGGGAATTCCCCGACGGAGAAAACTAAAGTAGCTGTCGTTTATAATAAAAAGCATCTTTATATAGGAATTTGGTGTTTTGATAGTGCACCAGATAAGATACGAGCAAAAGAAATGCGTCGGGATTTCCAATGGGAGTTCGATGATAATGTTAAAATTATCTTAGATACCTATAACGATGACCGAAATGGGTTTTTATTTGCCGTTAATCCTAACGGGGCTCGTGCTGATGCGCAAGTCTTGAATAATAATGAGAGTTTTAATAAAAACTGGGATGGAGTTTGGAATGCCGCAGCCCAAACCAATGAACAAGGATGGTTTGCTGAAGTAGTTATTCCCTTTTCTTCGTTGAAATACCGCACTGATATATCACCCGTTAAATGGGGTATTAATATAGAGAGAAATATACGACGTAAAAGGGAACAGATCCTATGGCAGGGGTGGTCGAGGGATTATGAGTTGGGTACGGTAAGTCAGGCGGGTCAGTTGGCTGGGTTATC
>CAZIGO010000284.1:0-322 GCA_964538595.1 uncultured Chitinophagales bacterium
GGCGGGTCAGTTGGTTGGGTTATCCAAAATACAAGCTAAGGATTTTGTAGAAGTCAAGCCCTATGGGATTGGAGGCGTAGAGGTAGAAAATACATCCAGTGGGCAGTCAACACGATCGATTGCAGATATCGGGGGGAATGTAAATTATCTCATAAATCCTTCCTTAAAAGCTAAATTGACGGTTAATACCGATTTTGCCCAGGTCGAATCGGATCTTGAAAAAATCAATTTATCCCGATTTCCGCTCTACTTTCCTGAGAAAAGAGAGTTTTTCCTGGAAGGGGAAGATTACTTTAATATGGGCTTTGGAGGAAACCGGATT
>CAZIGO010000284.1:332-3049 GCA_964538595.1 uncultured Chitinophagales bacterium
AATGTCACTGCAAGAAGCCCCCAAAGATAGTTTACCCACCACTAATTATACAGTGGCAAGTTGGCGACAAGATGTACTAAAGCAATCTACTGTAGGTATGATGACTGTTAATAAATACAGTGAAGGACGTTGGCACACGACTACCGGGGCTAATGCACAATACAGCTCCACTGATTTTTTGAATGACAAAAATTTACAGTGGCGAGGCGCTTATGTTCAAACTTATAACTCCAATGAAGGATTTAATCCTCAGGCAGCCGCTTATCGTATGTCATTACAATATCCTAATGATAAAGTTTTCGCCATGGTCTCGCATCAGAACAGTCCCGCCGATTTTGATCCGGAAGTGGGACTGATGCGTCGCCGAAATTTTAAAGAATGGTTTGGGATGGTACAATTAAAACCCCGGCCTAAAAAGTTTTTAACTTGGGTGCGACAATTTACTTTTAGTCCGGGAATCGTTACTTATGATTATTTCCATGATACGAAAGACTTACAGTCCTTTTCATATGCTTTACAACCTTTGGGAATAGAAACCCGAAGTGGTGAGAACTTTTCTTTCAACATTGTTCGTTCCGGCGAAGGGGTAAAGGAAAGGTTCCCGTTGACGAAAGAAATTACCATTTCGCCCGGTGAATATTGGCAAACTCGTTACTCTTTTTCTGCGAGTTCTTTTAAAAGTAGAGATATTTCGGGGAATGTTAATGTGGAGTGGGGAGGTTTTTTTGAAGGCAGAAGTATAGAAAGTAATTATGGTATACAATGGCGGACCAGTAAGTATTTAACGGTAGGGTTAGCGTATGAAAAGAATTGGGTGGATCTGCCTCAAGCTGAATTTCAAACGGATCTGATAAGTAGTCGCTTGCAATATGCATTGACTCCCAACTTATTTGGTAAATTGTTTACGCAGTGGAATAATCAAGACCAAGAAATAATCACCAATTTTCGATTGCATTGGATACCCGTCCTGGGAGCGGACTTTTATTTTATTGTTAACCAACGTTTTGATACACAATCTTCTTCCTTGGAAGTAGAAAAGACCACACTTATTGGCAAACTTATTTGGCGGTTCGCTTTATGAGGCGGAGGACCGAATTAAAAAAGTCACCTATTGAAATTAAAGATTTTATATAGGGAAATAAGGTCAAAAAAGATGAGGAACACTAATTACATGTAATGAGCGACCACTTCACGGATACTTTCATGAATAGCGGGGCAGGCAGCTATGATTTGACCTCCAAAAATATAATCCTCTTTCCCTTCGAAATCGGTAACTTTTCCGCCTGCTTGTTGCACCAAGAAGCTGCCGGCTGCTACATCCCAAGCTTTAAGATCATATTCGTAAAATCCTCCAAATCGGCCACAGGCTACATATGCTAAGTCAACTGCCGCTGACCCTAATCGTCGTATCCCTTGCGAATGGTGCATGAAGTGTTTGAATACTTCCAAATAATTGTCGAGATCTTTTAATTCTCCATAGGGGAAACCTGTGGCCAGTAGGCTATCCGCTAATCGCTGGGCATTGGAAACTTGAAAAGGGGTACCATTGAGATAGGCTTTGTTGCTGCCCTTCCAGCTATAAAAGCATTCTTTCATTACTACTTCAAATACTACGCCCAGTACAATCTCTTCCCCTTGTCGGAGCGCTATACTGATAGAATAGGGGGGCAGGCGGTTCACATAGTTCATGGTGCCATCGATCGGATCGATAATCCATTCAAAAGTTTTATTAGTGGGATGGGGATGTTGTTCTTCTGTAATAAATCCAGCTTCAGGAACGATGGCAGCTAATCCTTCCATTAACTTCTTTTCGGCTTTTTTATCTACATAGGTGACTAAATCATTTCGCCCTTTTTCTTCGATACCGCTCTCATCCAAGCGATGGCGTTCTTTTTTTATAAAATTTCCCACTTCGCGAGCTAATTGAGTTGTTTGTTGGCAGATGTTTGCTAAATTAAGTGACATAGCTCTTTCATAATTTTTGGTTAAAATATGAGAATCCTTCCTTTAACGAGAGCATGAAGATTACCAAAAGGGCGCCTATACTGCTTATATATCCTAAATAGTTTCCGTATTGACTAAAAAAGGTGGAACGTGTATTTAAATGAACTTGACGTCGAATAGCCACTTTTTCCCAATAACCTGTCGCCTCTTTCATAACGCCACGTTGCGTAACGAAGCAGGAGATACCGGTATTAGCAGCACGGGCTATACTGCGCCGATTTTCGATAGCCCGTAACGGAGCGTAAGCATTATGCTGTTTATAACCGGGTGTATCGCCCCACCATGCATCATTAGTAATTACACATATTAGCTGTGCTCCCTGCTGTACAAACTTGGATATGTGATGGCCAAAAATAGATTCATAACAGATGGCGGGAGCTAAAGAAGTAGAAGAGCTATGTAGTACGGTAGGCTTAGGATTAGTTCCTAAGCTTCCTAAAATCCCCCCTAGTTCGCCGGTTACAGGAGCTAAAAATCGAAATATGTAAGGGTAGGGTAAACGCTCCACGCCGGGCACCAGCTTTGATTTATGATAGAGTTGAGGAGCCCTATGGGGAGTAATGAGTAACGCAGAATTATAAGTATCCAGACAACAGTTGTTATCTCCATATCTACGGGCTGTGGGGGAGGCTTCCTCCCGGGAGTCGTAAAACTGATAGGGAGAACAGCCGCTCAATAAGCCCTCTACTCCCAAAGATCTTACAAAACGGTGC
>CAZIGO010000285.1:0-3045 GCA_964538595.1 uncultured Chitinophagales bacterium
CTATTTACGATATGCCTTTGAGAAAAACCGGCGTATGCGCTTTGGTTAATTTTTTACATAATTTTATCCAATATAAAGGATATGAACAAGTCATTTTAGTAGGGAATTCATTGGGGGGGCATGCTGCTTTGATCTATTCGTTAGAACATCCCGCCTATACCAAAGCTATCGTCCTGACGGGTAGTTCCGGTTTATTTGAAAATACCATGGGCGGCTCCTATCCCAAACGAGGAAACTATGATTATATCCGGCAAAAAGCGGAGTATACTTTTTATGATCCGGCGGTGGCAACAAAAGAATTGGTCGACGATGTGTATGAAACCGTTAATAACCGTTCCAAAGCCTTGCGTTTGATCACTATGTCACGGTCAGCTATGAAACATAATTTGCGAGAGCAGCTGCCGAATATTGAAGTGCCGGTCTGTTTAATATGGGGGAAAAATGATAAGATAACGCCACCTTTTGTAGCAGAAGAGTTTAATGAACTATTACCTCATTCGGAGCTCTATTTTATAGATAAGTGTGGCCATGCTCCTATGATGGAACGGCCTCAAAAGTTTAACTACCATATGGATAACTTTTTAACTTCTTTAGTCACCGAAAAGACAAGCTAATGCTCGCCAAAGATATTGTAACGGACTCTATACCTCCCCTAAAATCTTCCGATAGTGGTAACAAAGCGTTAGAGTGGATGAACGAGTTTCATGTCGATCACTTACCCCTGACGAAAGGCAGGGACTTTTTGGGACTGTTGGCGGAAGAGAATATTTTGGATTTCAGTGAACCCGACATGCCCCTGGGAAAGCAAAATCTCACCTTGAAAAAGACTTATGTAAAGGAGAATCAGCACCTGTATGAAGTAATTAAGTTGGTAGCCGAGTTGAACTTGACTCTCGTACCGGTGGTGGATAAGAATGAGAAATATGTGGGGGTGATTACGTTATTAAGTTTGGTCAAGAATTGGGCTCAGATGGATGCCATTGGTGAGCCGGGCGGTATATTGGTGCTGGAGTTGGATCTCCATGATTATTCTTTAACGGAAATTGCCCGGCTTGTAGAAGAAAATGATGCCCATATCCTCAGCTCTTATGTCCATACAAAAGAAGAGGAGAAAATGGTGGAGGTAACGTTGAAAATAAATAAAACAGATCTGCGCCATATCGTGGCCACCTTTGAACGATTCAACTTTCGAATAAAACAGAGTTTCCAGGCCGAAGATATGCAAGATATTCTGATGGAACGGTACAATTCCTTAATGAAATACCTCGATGTTTGAAAAGCATGAAGCCTGCTACGCTCTATAGGCTGGTTATTTTTTTTATGACAGGAGGGATGATGATCAATGGAGGGATGGTAGTATCGGTCAACGGACAAAACACCACAAAAGAGGAGCAAGAATGTGTAGTGGTGGATGAAATAAAGGTGGAAGGGAACAAAAAGACCAGACGTTCTATTATTATTCGCGAATTGGATTTTCGAGTGGGAGATACCCTCTGCTTACCCGTCTTGGTCCATCGTTTTAAAAATAATGAAAATCAGCTGCTCAATAGCGGACTGTTTAATAGTGTCGATATTGAAATTCACCGCTGGACCGGCAACCGGGTAATGGTAAATGTGAAGGTGAAAGAGCGTTGGTATACCTTCCCGGTACCTGTATTCGCCTTAGCAGACCGTAATTTTAATGTCTGGTGGGTAGAATATGATCACAACTTCTCTCGTACCGTATACGGTATTAAGTTTTATCAGGAAAATCTAAGAGGGCGAAATGAAGAATTGAAGGTCACGGGCTTGTTGGGGTTTGAGCAGCGCTTTGAGCTTCGCTACAAAATCCCGTTTATTGATGATCCACTGGAAAAAGGAGTACAGTTTCTGTTGCATTACTCTCGTAATAAGGAGATCCCTTACAATACTCGTAGCGATAAACTCAGGTATTATAAAAACCCGGACGATTTTTTACGCCGAAGCTTTTTTTCTAAAGTAACGTTTACCCAGCGCAAGGCTATTCACAATAAGCATTACTTTGGATTGTCCTATCACAAAAACCGGATTGCCGACACCATCGCTGATCTCAACGAACGGTATTTCTTGCAAGGACGGCAAAGACAACAATATTTTAAAGTCAATTTCAAGTGGGAACGAGACTACCGCAATTTCAAACCTTACCCCACAACAGGTTCTTATCTTGAAATTCAGATGGGAAAGATAGGATTGGGGATTTTTGATGATGTAAATCTCTATAATGTCGTTGGAAAGTATAGCAATTATTGGCGTTTATCGGAAAGAAACTTTGCGGCCGCCAGGATACAGGGTAAATTCTCTTTCCCTACGTCGCAGCCGTATTTCAATCAACAGGGACTGGGCTATGAAAAAAATATGGTGCGGGGTTATGAGTATTATGTGATCGATGGGCAACAATACGGGTTGTTTAAATCATCCTATAAATTTCAATTGTTTGATTTGCAGTTGAAAAATCTCTCTTTTGTCCCGCTAAAACAATTTAAAACATTACCTTTAGGACTGTACTTGAAAATATATGGTGATTTTGGTTATGTAAGAGATGATTTTTATCATAAGTACAATAACAGCCGGTTAGCCAATCGATTTTTGGCAGGGGGCGGGGCCGGGCTCGACTTGGTTACTTTTTACGATATCGTCCTGCGCCTCGAATATACCTTTAACCGATTACAAGAACATGGGTTCTTTTTGCATTTTGAATCGGCATTATAAATAATTTATTATGAAAATTGCCCTTTACGGCCGATTATTACATACCGATAACACGCCTTATATCCAACAACTCTTCGATACGTTGGCCGATAAAGAAGTAGATGTTTTACTGTATGAACATTTCTACGCCCATTTGGTACAGCGGATCGATTTTCGGCAAAAGGTCAATACCTTTAAAACACATGAAGATATCCGTGATGAAGTGGATTATATGTTGAGTATCGGGGGCGACGGCACCTTGTTGGACGCCGTTACATTAGTACGCGATGCCGATATACCCATTGCCGGCATAAATATAGGACGTCTCGGCTTTTTGGC
>CAZIGO010000286.1:0-467 GCA_964538595.1 uncultured Chitinophagales bacterium
TCTGATGGGGAGCTCGATGTCGATGCCCCTTATTCCAAGCCCGAAAAAGGAGCCACTACTATTACCAAGCCTAAGAAACGCCTGTCTTATCCGAAAGAAGATATCACCTATCATCACTATGGTAAAAATGTTGAATTATTTTTGCAAAAAATTGATGAATTAGACAGTAAAGAAGAGAAAGAGGCGTTGGTCAACCTTTTATCGAAATACATGAAAATGGCCTATAAAAAATGGAGCAGTGATAATGTAAGTGATGATATTATACTTTCAGACCTCCAACGTTTAGCGGGAGACAAAATAGATATCGACGACAATAAACGAATCCGCTCTTCTAAGAAGCGAAAAAAACGGAAAAAGCGGAAAAAGAAACGTTCACGACGTAAATCATAGGCATTGTTTAATATCTATCGTAACATTCCCTATACAGCAAACTCTTACAGTAAATTGTCTTCAAAACTAGATATTGC
>CAZIGO010000286.1:517-2585 GCA_964538595.1 uncultured Chitinophagales bacterium
TGGGGGCATTTGAAGTTAAAGGCGGCCGTCAATTGGAGGGCAGTATAACACCCCAAGGCGCCAAAAATGAGGCTTTACAAGTTATTTGTGCCACTCTCTTAACGGCTCAGCCAGTCACTATACATAACCTCCCCGATATTCGAGACGTCAATATATTAATTCGCTTACTCGAAAAATTGGGAGTAGATATAGAGCGACACGACCGCCACCATTGCACCTTCCAGGCCGATCAATTAGATCTAAAATATTTACAAACGGAAGACTTTTTATCAAAGAGCACCCAATTACGAGGCTCCTTATTAATTATGGGGCCTTTATTAGCTCGCTTTGGAGAATGCTATATGCCTGAACCGGGGGGCGATAAAATCGGTCGTCGGCGTATTGACACCCATTTACTGGGTTTCAAGGAATTAGGGGCACACTTCGAGTTTCACCCCAATGAAAAGCTTTTTACGCTCAAAGGGCAGGATATGGAAGGGACAGTGCTCCATCTTGATGAGCCTTCTGTTACCGGTACCGCTAATATTATTATGGTTGTCGTTCTTACCCCCGGCATCACTGAAATTTACCATGCCGCTTGTGAACCCTATATACAACAACTGTGTCACCTTTTAGTTGATATGGGAGCTACAATAAGCGGGATCGGCTCCAACCTGTTGAGTATCGAAGGGGTAGAATCCCTGGAGGGCAGTGAACATACGCTCCTTCCCGACATGATAGAAATAGGGAGCTTCATTGGATTGGCAGCCATGACCCAATCCCAATTAACTATTAAGAACTGCCATGTAAACCAACTGGGTCTCATCCCTTCTACTTTTCAAAAATTAGGGGTTGATCTCACTATAAAGGACGATGATATTATCATTCCTGCCCAATCGGAACAGGAAATAGAAACGTTCATCGATGGCTCTATATTAACTATTTATGATGCGCCCTGGCCGGGGTTTACTCCTGACCTACTAAGTGTAGCGCTTGTCGTTGCTACCCAAGCCAAAGGCAGCGTGCTTATTCATCAAAAAATGTTTGAGAGTCGCCTCTTTTTTGTTGACAAATTAATCGACATGGGCGCCCAAATTATCTTGTGCGACCCCCACCGGGCCACAGTGATTGGTTTAAATCGCCAACATCCCTTACGCGGTATAAAAATGAGTTCTCCCGATATCAGAGCCGGTATTGCTTTATTAATTGCCGCTCTCTCCGCAGAAGGACAAAGTACTATATATAACATCCATCAAATAGATCGGGGATATGAACATATAGACAAAAGACTTCGCCAGTTAGGCGCTGATATTAAAAGAGTAGAGAAATAAACTATTAAGTCCAACTTATTGGTGGCCTTAAAACCTTTTTTATAAATCAGCAATTACAGTGTATTAAGTACAACCTTACGGCCTGACATAAATTTTTAGTTTTGTCTTTTTGAAATAAACAATATCTCTGGTACCAAGCCCCACCCTCATAAAATTCATTTTATTTTGAACACCCATAAAGACTTATTAATCTACTTCCCAAAAGAAAAGAAGCATAAATATCTAACAAAAAAGCAATCCCCTTATGGATCCAATACAAAATAATTATCATACCGGTAAAAGTATGCGCTTTAAATTCAATATAATCTGCCTCTCTAGTATTTTACTATTTCTATTGGCTTGTCAAAACAATACTCAAAATCAATCCTCCCCTTCATCAGCAAATACCACCGACACTTCTTCCGTTGCTTCTCCTTATGATAGTGCCCAAATCACAATAGAAACGTTTAAGAAAAAAGGAGGATGGGGATACGACATCTACATTGATACACAAAGATACATTCATCAACCTCATATACCCGCTGTAGCCGGATATATTCGCTTTAAAAGTAAAGCAGATGCCAAAAAAGCGGGACAGTTGGTAAAACAAAAAATAAAACAAGGGATTTTACCCCCTTCTGTCACTCCCCAAGAATTAGATAGTTTAGGCGTTTTACCGGCTCCGTAATTCATTTCCCCTTCGATGCTATCAAAGCTGGTTTATGTATCATACACCACAATATACCTTCTTTTAATCCATGAGTTGCTATTTGAATACG
>CAZIGO010000286.1:2595-3030 GCA_964538595.1 uncultured Chitinophagales bacterium
GTCTGCCTTTATGACTTCCAATATATACTTAATAATATAAACAGCAACGGGCATCATGGGAGCGCGGAAATCAACCATCCCCGGCATATTGTATCTCTCTTCTTCCGTACTGTTTATTATATTATCGTATAATTCCATAAAAGACGCTAGGCTCAGACGTCCAGCATCACGCTCTTTGCCCTCCAGTTCTCTTTCCCCTGCCACTATATCATATAACATTTCAAAAGAACCGGATACCCCAACCAGATGTTCTATTGGGCAGTTCCGTAACTTTTCTTTTAGTGGTTCCAATACATCTTCCAAATAATAATGCAGCTCCTGTAACTCTTTATCCTGAATAGGTTCGGAATGGTGAAACTTCTGCATCAGTCGAGCCGCTCCCACCGGAAAACTGAATTGTTGTAATAATTGCTTGTCATTACCGATCATAAACTC
>CAZIGO010000287.1:0-3000 GCA_964538595.1 uncultured Chitinophagales bacterium
CCGCCATAGAAGTTGTGTTCTTTAGAAAAAAAGTGCATCGAGCCCCCTTTCCCTTACCCACGACATACCGGAAGCGATCGAGCTGGCCGATAAAATCTGCCTAATGGATGACGGTTATATCCAACAAATAGACGATGCCGAGACCCTACTTTTTGAACCGGCCAATGATTTTGTCAACGAATTTTTCGAAGACGACCGCTACCAGCTCGGACTCGATGTTATCAGTCTACAACGACTCCATGAAAAGAATATAGCGCTCTCTTCGCAAGATTCCAGTACATCGTTCCAGATGGACAATACAGTAAGACATGTAATCAATTGGTATGCCCAACATTCGAAAGACGCCGACACCCCTATAACAATTGAAGGAGAAAATGAACATATCTACACTAACCTCAACCGTATTATAAGTGCTTACAATCATATGGTCGGCGCCACGTATAAATATGAGCATCGCTAATGGAGCTTTGGCAATTTTTGATATCGCATAGCTCCGAGATCGGGCAACAAACCTTAGAGCATATCGGTTTAACCTTCGCTGCTATGGGAGGAGCCGTAACGGTAGGGTTACCCCTCGGCATTTGGATAACCCGCCAACCCAAAATCGCCCCGACGATATTAAATCTTGTAGGGTTGGTCCAAACCATTCCCAGCATCGCCTTACTGGGATTTATGATACCTTTGATCGGTATTGGACCGAAAGCCGCTATTTTTGCCCTCTTCCTTTATGCCTTACTGCCCATTGTACAGAATACGTATACGGGCATTCGTGAGGTGGACCCAACCCTCAAGGAAGCCGGGAAAGGGATGGGGATGAACAGTTGGCAACTGCTGAAAAAGATCGAAATACCGAGAGCCCTGAATGTTATTTTTGCTGGCATCCGTACTTCTACTATCATTAATATTGGTTTTGCCACCTTGGCAGCCCTCATTGCTTCCGGAGGACTCGGTAAGTTTATTTTTGACGGTATCGCCCTCAATAACACTAACATGATTTTGGCCGGGGCAATCCCAGCCGCCCTCTTGGCTATTTTTTTCGACTTTTCCTTACAGCAAGGATTCAAAAGGTTCCTGCTGATCATAGGATTTGTAATTGTCCTGGTGACAGGCACATTTTTACTGATAGCTCCCGGTCAACTCGGAAAGGCGCTGTACCAAGCCGGTAAAAACATCACTCAATTCCCCTCATCATTGTCCGCCCTTATTTACTTACCTCATCAGATAATGCAAGGAATCTTACAGGTGCCCGACCTGTTTATATTTTTTGGTGAAGTCGGTCGTTTTATGATAAATCGAAGTTCGGAAGTACTCAAACAGACGCTTGAACACATCGGACTGACTTTTTCTTCCCTTTTCCTGGCTATGTTAATCGGAATACCGGTAGGCATCTGGGCCTCCCGAAATGAGCGCTGGGCTCCTGTGATACTCAAAGTGACCAGTGTCTTCCAAACTATACCGAGTATTGCGGTCTTAGGATTTATGATCCCCTTAATTGGAATCGGTTACAAGCCGGCCATTGTAGCCCTCTTCCTTTATGCCCTACTGCCTATAGTGCATAACACTTATACGGGCATCAAAGAAATTGGACCTGCATTACGAGAAGCAGGACAAGGGATGGGAATGAGTAAATGGCAACTCTTAAAAAAAGTAGAACTTCCCTTAGCACTTCCGGTCATTTTTGCCGGTATCCGAACGGCAACCATTATCAACATCGGCGTAGCTACACTGGCCGCTTTTATTGCATCGGGAGGGTTTGGCGTTTTTATACTCGGGGGAATTGCCCTGAATGATACCCGAATGATCTTAGCCGGAGCAATACCGGCCGCCCTCCTGGCCTTATTTTTCGATATCGTATTGGGGCAATTTCAAAAATTAAAACTTAAATATATGCCCCATGTATTGATCGGCGGAGCAACAGTTATGGTTTTATTCACTATTTCTCTGTTTTACCCCACCACAATCAGCAGCGATTTGAAGGCGGGCTTCACCTACGAGTTCGTCGGTCGGAAGGATGGTATGGCCGCGTTACAACGAAAATACGACCTCAAAGTCAACCGGGCCGTCATGCAACCCTCCCTTATGTATGATGCCGTTAAAGAGGAAAAAGTGGATATCATCAGCGGTTATACGACCGATGGGCGCGTCAAATCATATAACTTACGAGTGCTGGAAGACAACAAAAATGCCTTTCCTCCCTACCATTGTGCTCCGGTAATTCGAGCGGACGTTCTTCAACAATACCCCATTATTGATTCGGTCTTTCAAAAGCTGCAAGGTCGTATTGGTGACAGTACGATGCGGCTACTCAATTACCGGGTCGATGAATTAGACCGTTCGCCCCGTCATGTAGCTCAGCATTTTTTAGAGGACCTGGGGCTTTACCGGCCGGCCAAACAAGGCGACCAAGGACCTATCATCATCGCTTCTAAAATGTTTACCGAGCAATACATTCTGGCCCATTTGTTTCAATTAATGATCGAAGGACATACCCACATCGATACAAAACTTAAAACAGGCATGGGCGGCTCAAAGCTGTGCTTCGATGCTATGTTAGCGGGAGAAGTGGATATCTATCCCGAATATACAGGCTCGGGACTATACGTTATGCTTAATACTCCCTCCTCAGTACTGGATTCGCTCGGTCAATCCAAGGATGATGTCTATAACTATGTAAATTATATGTTTAAGAAAAAATACAACATCGTCTGGTTGCCATCTTTGGGGTTTAATAACAGCTATGATCTTATGATGCGAGAAGAGCAGGCCCAACAATTGGGTATTAAAACTGTTTCGGACTTAAAAGAATATTTAAGTACTTCTTCATGATAACCAATGGCTTGAGGTCAAAAAATGTTTGGGCATGAAGGTTAAGCTATCAACCTACCAATGTCACTCAATATAACGTTACCGTAGCACTATCCTGTTTACATTTCAATAGGGGAAAAGAAAATACTTCCAACAGAAGAAAAAGCGTTTCCCTTCATCGAGCGTTTATTTCCC
>CAZIGO010000288.1:0-2286 GCA_964538595.1 uncultured Chitinophagales bacterium
AATACAACGCATATAATCGTCACTTTTACGATTATGATAAAATAAAGAGCAAATCCGGTTATAAAAGAGACTATTGGATTCCCAAGTTAAAAGCAAAAGTAGATTACTGTGATAATCATTTTGATACTGAACAGCAAAAAACATTAAATAGAGTAAAATCAAGGTTGAACTTAATTAAAAATGAGCTTCAACGAGAAACAAAACAATTAAATTCTACCCATTTATCATTTAACCAATTAGACCAGCTAACGATAGAAAAATTTAATGGTAAGGTAGCCGAAAAGATCCGTCAATTTCTAGATAACTTAAAAAGTCACTACACCACACTATATAACAAAGTCAATAAGAAAAGAAGTCAACTCATAAAAACGATAAGGAAAAAGAACAAGAAACAGAAAAATCCCATTGTACAATTAAAATATAACCATCACAACCGAGAAATAGATAGTTACCTGAAGAACAAAAGAGATGAAAACCGAATTATAGAACATAAAGGGCAACTTATCCAAAAAATCGATCCTATCTATAATACCCCTGATAATGACAGTGGTCTGGGAATTCGTTCCCATTTATTCGCCCCTTACAAATACCTCTTCGGAACATTGCAAGACACTATTATTGTCAATGTCTTGGTAATTTGGTTAATGACACTAGTATTATATATCACACTTTACTTTGATGTCTTGAAGAAGTTTTTGAATAGCATGACTAACTTATTTAGCAATGATTAGTCAGTATCATTCCTCCCGCTAAATATAATATTACAGAAAATTAGCAGGCGAAGATTAAGTTATAAATAAGGTATACGCTCCCTCTTAAAATCTTTCAAAACAATTATAAAAAAGATAGCAAGGGATTACAATAATAGTCCCAAAATAGAGAAAAGTATTACAGCGAATTAATCTAACTCCATTACTTCTAGTTCAATGGGTACACTTACGATGCGTTGATAATTTTCTCCTGCTTCTTTCATGTCTTCATCTTCTTCTTCATAGTACCATTTAACTTTTATTTCATTACCATCCTCATGGAGCTTTTCCAACTTACGTAATACATCTAATATACATTTAGAGGAACTGGTATTGAAATATTCTAACTTAAAGCTAAATTCTGTGGAGTCGTTAGGATTATCGAGGTATTTATCCAACCAGTCCATTAGAGGTTGATAAAACTCTCGCGAGTTTTCAGGGATAGAACGACCTCCAATTTCAAGATATCCTTCATCAGCATCAAATTTAACGTTAGGAGTTTTCGGCGTCGGATCGATTTTAATCTCTTCCATATTGATTGTTTTAATTAACCCAAATTTTTAATTAGCAATATTAACTTTCAAACTAAAGAAACATTGATCATTATTAATATTATCAAACTTATATTGAACTTTATTTTTGGACTTTCGGATGATATCAATTAATCCTAACCCTGCACCTCCTTCATCACTCATGTCTTCTTCCATTAAAACCTCCGTATATAAATCCCGCAACTCTTCCGAAGACAAATTGTTAAGATCATCCAATTTCTCCTTTAACTTATTCGCTTTATTCTTCAAAACCTGATTTCCAGTAACAATAAAATAATTTTCTTCTTTTTTTCCAAGAATTAACATGGCATTTCCATCAAATTCTTTATTCTTATCCATATGCAGATACACATTCTGCAAACATTCCACTAATACGTTAAATACTCTTTTACGAATTTTAGGTTTTTCTTTCATTCGCTCCAATCGCTGTTCTGTCACCTCTAAAAGTGAAGTCAATAAATCAGATGAGAAGGTACCTTTAAAAAGTAGCAGAATATTATTCTTCTGCATGAGATCATAATAATTATATACATCATCTATCATATCAACTGATTCAGAACCCGCTATGTCTTTACACTGTTGACCCAAAATGGGCAATAACACCTTCTAACTTATAAATAAAAGAGAAAAAGAACAGTTAAGATCCGTAAAACTTAATAACCTCAAAAATGAATTTGTTTTAATCTTTTTTAGGTCCCGGTTTTCCTGATTCCGGCTCAAAACCAATCATAACAACCACACATCCTGAACCTGCACCAGGCATAAGCTCAGCTTGAATGTAGTACTTACCTGTTGCATTAAATTTGAAATCCCAATACTGGGCATAATTATATTGTTCATTAGAAAACAATAAGTTATATTTTGAGTCTAATACTTTAAATATCAACGAGTCGCGTTTGGGCCCAGTGACTCCCACAATACGATAATCAGTTCCGGCATAAAAAGTAGAAACAAACTCAGCAGTTTCACCTTCAGTTAAAAGAGCC
>CAZIGO010000288.1:2296-2990 GCA_964538595.1 uncultured Chitinophagales bacterium
TATGCCTGAGCGAACAAACTGAAGAATGCCAAAAGGCTCTAACAGCTCATATCCATCTTCTGCTAAATATTCACATTGAGCAAAAGAGGAAGTAGCACTTCCTATAATGAAAAGAAGACCTACTAAAGAAGCTATAAACGTATTTTTCATAACGTTAATTTCCATAACTATGATATAATTTTGTTTCGAATTGATTCAATTTTCTTAGTCACCTTTTTAAGATCTTGATCCGATATCTTCACCTCACTCGTTGTATTAACTCGTACCAGCTTTTCAGCAGAGTCAACACTTGCCGGCTTATAATCATAGGAAATATCCACACCTTTATAGGCTTTTTTCAATTCTTTTAAACTGCCAAGTAATTCCTTCAAATTTTTATTCTCATGTTCATATTGTGATAAGAAACTGATCAAAATATCCAATGAAATCTTCTGTTCTCCAATACGAGTAATGATTTTTTCATTAGGAGTCGTTTTGACAATTTGAGTAGCCAAATAGAGGGCTTCTACCCATCCACCGGCTAATATGTAGGCAGAAGTTACGCCTCGTTCATTCTCTTTTAAATACATATCTGCCTTACTGAAGGCTTTGGTTACGATAGATATTAACGAATCGCGATTCCCCAAGTTACGATCCACCCGTTTAATCATTTTCTTTTCAAAAGCACCTATAACCCCCAAATCATCAGACATGC
>CAZIGO010000289.1:0-2972 GCA_964538595.1 uncultured Chitinophagales bacterium
GGCGTGTTGGATGAAGTTTATCAACGGGAAGGTTTTGTGGTCCTGGTGCGTTAAGGTTAAACAAAAAATTTAGCCAATATATAAGATCAATAAAACCTATAATGATTACTATAATTGGAACGTACCGGTAGCTGCGCCCACAGCAGATTTTACTTATTCGATCAATGGACTACAGGTGAGCTTTAATAATACCTCCAGCAATGATTCTTCGTATATTTAGTATTTTAGGGATGGAGATACTTCTTATCAATCTGATTTGAACCATACTTACGACAGTAGGGGAAATTATCAGGTAAAATTATGGGCTAAAAATAGATATGTTGGCACCCTATTACTACAACCATTATAGTGACGGGAATAAAATAAAGCTAAGGATGCGTCTTATTCTTTAAGTGGGTCCCCAACCCAGCCCAAGACCAACTGACCCTTTACCTCCCTTTAAAAGAATGTTCTAAAAACATACAAGAGGTGATTACTAATAACAAGGGGCAACGTGCCAAGGAATTTCGGGTTAATGAAAGGCAGTAACTTTATTACAACACCCCTGACTTAGCAGGAGGTGTGTACTTTTTTTACTTTCCGACAAAACGGGTGAACAGTGACTACGAAGAAAGGGGTTATGTGTGAATAAAGAAAATAATATGCCCGGCCTTCAAGAAATATGCTCTCTAACATGATGGATGTTATTCTTCAAAATCCATCAAGTCTTTCGGTTCTACTTCCAGTGCCTTTGCAATCGCTACAATGGTACTGAGGGAAGTGTTGATTTTGGCTTTTTCGATACGCCTGATCTGACTGTCTTCAATACCTGCTTTATTACCCAACGCCCGTTGAGAGAGTCCCTTTTTGTGCCGAATACGTTTGAGATTGTTGCCAAATTTTTTGAGCGCTTCTTGGTCCTTTATGTATCCCATATGCTGGAGGTTTAGGGGGAAATAAAATAAAAACGCAGGCAAATTTGCCTGTCTCTTATAATTTTGTTACATTTGTTTACAGTGATAACAATAAAAGGCATTTATAATGAAGATCGAAGGAAATACCCTGTTAATAGAGTTAGAAAACATGAATACTGCCGAAGACTTTCGGACGATCAGACGATCACTACTGTCGGTGCTGCAGCGGCAGATTATGAGTGAGGCACCGATGAGTGATGATGAGAAGCTGGGCCAATACATAATGATCGAAATACTGCTTGATTTAGAACAAGAGAAATAAAATATTTTTTCATCAAAACCTATACACTATGGCTGAAAAGACAGACTATTCTGACCAAGCACTACTTAATGATTTAAATCGACTTGCCGAGGAGTTAGGTAAGGAGGACCTTTCCACCCATGATATAAGGAAGCATAGTAATTACTCTATAGAGGTGTACCGGACTCGGTTCGGTGGACTAAACAAGGCGAAAGAGAAGATCGGCTTAAAAATCAATAAAAGCCAACGATGCTCCTACAGTCGAGAGGATGTATACAGGGGAATTGACGAGTTTTTACAGGAACACAAAAGAGAACCCAAGACTATAAATGAGGTGAACGATAAATTACCGTTTAGTTACGATGTAATTCAGCGTATTTTCGGTGATCTAAAAGAAGCACTTAGACAATTTAATGTATGGAAGCAAGCAAGGATAGAAGATCATGGAACCACTAATGGCTCTAATGGTAAATCTAACTCCCGGGATAATGGAGTGATGAGGTGTGAGTATGGCCAACCGCTGCACTTCAGAGGGATGAGCCATGCGCCCATTAATGAGTTAGGAGTGGTGCATTTGTTTGGTAAAGTGAGTGAGGAGTTAGGCTTTATAATTGAATCCATTAGTGATCCTTTTCCCGACTGCGAGGCGAAGCGTAAAATAGAAGGTAAGAAGCAACGGTGGGAGCGGGTAAATATTGAGTTTGAGTATCGGTCCTCTCATTACCGGGATCACGGACATCCGGTAGAGGGCTGTGATCTTATTGTCTGTTGGATTCATGATTGGGACGATTGTCCGCTGGAAGTGATTTCGTTAAAAGATTATGTGAAAGAAGAAAAGCAAAACACTAAAGCAAGTTGAGTAAAGTTATAGACATTGACGAGGGCCTTATAGGTATAGCTATCGCGTGCGACTACTGTGGTAAGATTCATTATATTTATCGCCACTGGTCGACAGAAGGGATTGAATGTGATAGGTGTGGCCAAATGACTAACATTGCTAAACAAGATGAAAGTCACGTGCGAAGTGTCATCGATATCAAGGAAAGTAACAGAAGCTAGGGTATTAAAGCTTTGTTAGCACAGTAATGGACTTCAATTATCTTTATAAGTGCCTTTCCCAGAGGTATTTTACCAGTACTTTTTGTTGGGTTAAAAGTGGGATATGAATAAGACCAACAAACACTTTTTCCTACCGCATATTTTTTATTAAGTTTATCAAGATATTTTTTTGAATATGTATTTTTTTTATTTACTTTTAATTTTTCATTAATTCCTTTGGAAACATCTTTAAGTATTTTATCTCTTTTATTTTTTGAGAATTTTTTTTTAAAGTTATCTTTAGAAAACCAAATTGAACCACTAGCACCAAAAAATATAGCACCTGCTACATCTTCAGGACGAACTCCACTTTCTTGAATATAAGACTCTTGCGCAATAAAACTTAATCCCTCTCTTGCACCAGCTGTTCCAACAGAGATTTTTTTTCCAACCTTTGCTTTAATTAAATCATCTGCTAATTTTTCACTTGATATTTCAGTTCTTAAAGCACCTAAAACTTGTCCCATTACTCTTGCTCTTCTCTTCTTTTCAATTTCTTTTAATAGTTCTTTACCTTTTTTATCAGACACACCGTAACTTTTTACTAATTCTAAGAATTTTTGTTGAGCTCTAGAGATACTTTTAGCATTAGCAGTATCTAAACCTATAAATCTTCCTATGTCTGCTAACTCTACTTTATAATTCTTCAATTCTTTTTTAACAAATGCAATATATAATTC
>CAZIGO010000290.1:0-2971 GCA_964538595.1 uncultured Chitinophagales bacterium
CGAAAATAAACTTCAGGTTGTATTTGTGCTTTAAAGGAAGTCCTATAAGAGGAGTTAAATAACACGCCCTGCAGTGAACAATTTGTAAAGGATATTGCTTTGCGATTTGATGAGCAGCTCTTCGCAGGGCGATGAGATTTATAAGAGTGGCAAGCCCTGAAGGTTTTTTATAAAAAGTAATACTATGCCAAGTTATATCATGTTTCTCCAGGGAGGTGTGTACGCTTTTCCCCCATTTAGAGTAATGCTTTCTTTTTTATAACCTTTTTTGGCTAATCCTTTTAAATAAGGGAGAACTTGAGATTGACCCAGGGGATCGGTCATGCCGTCATAGGAAATATATAATATGTGCCCTTTTTTGTTTTTCATATATTGAGTGTGTAAGCTCGATAATTCATTAAGTCAGGGAATAAGCAAGTGTTTTATAATGGCTACAAAACGTCGGGTAAACACTACTTTATAACTGTTTTTAACTCCTTTTACCAAATATAACAAAGAGTGACTTCGGAATTTGGCTAATGCCAGGTTGAGGGAGATATACGTATATCCGAAGGCCCAAATTTGGTTTTTGTAGTGTCCAAGCTTTTTTTGAACGGCTTCATCTTCCGAAATATGTTTTAGAGCCGCTTTTTTACTCCGTAACAGGTCATATGCGGTCTTTGATTGCAGGCTGCGTTCTTGATGTTGGATCATGGCGGCTGATATTCGATTATCTGTTTTTATCCCGTAACGCGTAGCTATTCTTATCCACATTTCCCAGTCTTCGGCCCCTGCCAAAGCGCGCTCCTCTTTAAATGTATGTTGCTGTACTACTTGTTGATGCAAGAATACACCTAAGCAACTCAAAGGATTCCCTCTCACAAACATATATATATCATTATTTTTCAAGTGGTCCACTTTCCGTAAGGATTTACCTTTTTCGCTGACCACTTCATAACCGACATGCAGGAAAAAAGGATAGTTGTAATATAAGAGGGACTCATAAGCATTTTCAAGATATTGGGGATAATATCGATCATCTGAATCTAAAAATGTGATATATTGTCCTTTGGCCCGCTTCATGCCAAAGTTTCGGGCTGCTCCCCGCTCTCTGTTTTTCTTTTTGTAATAACGTATCTTTGGGGAAGAAATCGCGTTAACCACTTCTTCTGTATTGTCCTGACTCCCATCATCCACTACAATTATTTCAAAGCTGTTATAATGTTGTTGGAGAGCAGAGTTAATGGTCTCCTTAATGAAGGGGGCCCGGTTATAGGTGGGTATAATAATGGAAAAGAAAGGGCTATTTTTCATAGAGTCGCTCTAATTTATTGACCATTTTTTGAACCGGGAAGCTTTTAGCCGTTTTCGGGCCTTGCTCGGATAAGTGTTGTCGTAATTCCTTATTATTCAATAAATCCTTCATCGCTTCATAGATGGCCGTTGCATCTTTATAAGGCACCACATAAGCATTTTTTTGATGTTCGAGCACTTCATTTCCTATCCCGGACCGTGTAAAAATACTGGGAATACCTGCAGCCATTGCTTCAATATAGGTCTGTCCAAAAGCCTCGACCTGAGCATTTATGGGAACATGAACATAAATATCGAACAGTTGGTAGAGGGCAAATATATCTTCTTCGAATGTTATTTCTAAATAATTGGAGGCGGGAATGGTTTGAAGTTTTTTTTGAACAAAGTTTTGATCAGGACCTTGGGCGTTAGCTATAATCAAAAGTGCCTCAGGGTGTTTATCTAATAATTTTTTGAAAGCCGGGATAATGTATTGGAAGCCTTTTAGTTTTAGATAACGGGCGATAACCCCAATAACCGGTTGTTGATGGTGGGGGTTATATTTTTGTTGGAGCCGGTTTATTTCCGCGGCGGATACCTCTTGAAAACGCTGTAAGTCAAAGCCGTGGGGAATAGTAGTAATTTTTTGAGAAGCGACCCCTTCGTATTGGGTGAGTACTTGTTTTACATTTGAGCTGATAGCGACAATCTCGGTAGCTAATCGATTATTGAGTTGATCATACTTAACGCCTCGGGGATAATATTTGTGATGAAAGGTGGCATGATGACGGGTGTATATCCGTTGGGGAATGCCTGCCCATCGAGCAGCTAATAACCCCACCAGGGAGGCATGTAATAAGTGGGTGTGTACAATATCGGGTTGGTGGCGCAATAACCAAAACCACACTAAAAATAAGGCTTTAGGGAAGTGTTTTTTACCTGTAAAATGAATGCGCTTTACCGGGATGTCTTGTTCTTTTAAAAATTGCTCTAATGCACTGTCCCCGGGATTTAATAGGATAAAATGTAATTTAAAACAATCAGTGTCTAATTGTTGGGCGACCCACTCAAACTCAAGCGATTTATCTATATGCGATATTATATATACTATTGAAGTCATTTTAAACTGTTCGCTGGGGGTAATGATAAGCGAGCCCCCATATTACTAATATATAAAAACGAAAACGAATAGGTTGTGGTAGTAAATAGGGGAGAAGATTAAAGTTATCGATAAGTTTAACCCAAAACGAATGGGCGGCCACAAAGAAAAGTATTCGGCTGATTGATCGGGGAGGCGTTTTTGTGGTGCCCCGGTCTATATTTTTGTATAATGTTGGCTTATAATCGCGCAGCTTTTGATGGGCTTTACGATATTGGCGCTGTCTTTTGATATAGGAGCGGCAAGTGATAAAGTCGTTGTGCCAGGCCAGTGCATTTTGCTTGTAATGGACAGGGATTTTTTGACGTAGCGCACGAACCCCTAAATCAAAATCTTCAGCATCGGACAATCGAGGGTCGAAACCACCCAAATCATCAAAAATTGCGGAGGGCATCGATAAATTAGCAGCGGTGATGTGTAAACTTTGTAACGATTGAACCTCCCTTTTAATAGAGTTTCCCTGCCATTTTTTATCTAAGTAGTACTTGAATTTTTGGATGTCATTTTGGGCTTTTGTTATATTCTGTAATGAATTTCCTG
>CAZIGO010000291.1:0-2946 GCA_964538595.1 uncultured Chitinophagales bacterium
GGGGATCTCCTTCCGGCAATCCTTATGAGATATGGTATTATTATGATTTTCCGGCAAGCGAGCAATCCGAAGTAAAATTTGTTTTTCACAATCCCAGTTTAGCCACTAATGATTACCAGCTTATCCATTCTAATGCCCGTGGAGAAATTAATAACCGACGGTGGAAACATGAAGTATATAGTTCTTTTAAAGAGCGTAATAACTTTCATAATTTGGATAATAATAATGTGCGGGATCATTATGGCTCAAAGTTGAATGATTACTTTAGAGAATAAATTATAGCGCTTAAAGGGCACTTAAGGGGCATGACCTATGTATCTTTTTTTCTTATCAAAATTGTAGTATATAGTATTTCATATCTCCCCTTTTGGGTACTTTATCGCATTTCTGATATACTTTATGTGGTTACTTATTATGGAGTGGGATATCGAAAGAAAGTAGTATTTAATAATCTTAAAAATGCTTTTCCGGATACAACTGATCAGTATAGGACCCGGGTTGCAAAACAGTATTATCGCCACTTTTGCGATTTGTTGGTGGAGGGTATTAAACTGTTGACCATTTCAAAAAATAGTCTTCAAAAGAGATTTACTTTTAAAAACTTAGAGTTATTAGACCACTATTATGAAAAAAAACAAAGTGTTATTGGGGTAGTGGGGCATTATGGCAATTGGGAATGGGGCGGGTTAGCTTTAAGTTTGAAAGCTCAGCATCAGGTTCTTTCCATATATAAACCATTTTCTCATCCCTATTTTGATCGCTTAATGAAAAAGGTGCGGGGGAAGTTTGGAGCTCAGTTGGTCCCTATGAATCAAACAGCTCGCGCTATCGTTGAAAAACGGGAACAAAATATCCCTACGATTACAATGTTGATAAGTGATCAAACTCCTTCTAATCCTAATGCGGCTTGTTGGACGCAATTTCTCAACCAAGATACGCTCGTTTTTCTGGGCGCTGAAAAGTTGGCTTATAAATATGATATGCCCGTCATATTTTGTCATATAAGGAAGAAAGACCGGGGGTATTATGAAACGGAGTTTACAACTATTACAGAAAAACCGAGAAAACAAAAAAAACACGCTATAACGCATCGTCACACAAAAATGTTGGAACAGGTTATTCAAGAACATCCTCCTTACTGGCTTTGGTCCCATCGTCGTTGGAAACATACTCGACCTGCGTAAGATATAAGATGAAGGAGCGATGTGAGGGTTATAAAATAAGCCTAAATTGTTAAATTTGGAGGGTTAAATTATTGGTAAAAGTCTATGGAACACTGGCCTCATGTTGCTGTAGTAATATTGAGTTGGAATGGCCGGGAGTATTTATCTCGCCTCCTCCCTAAAACGTTGTCCACTAATTATGAAAATTGCCAGGTTTATGTTATTGATAATGGATCCAGGGATGGGTCAGTACAATTTGTTAAAGATAATTTTTCCTCAATAGAACTCATTGCTCATGAAAAGAACTATGGTTTTGCAGAGGGTTATAACAAAGGGCTCAAAGAAATAGAAGCGGATTATTATGTATTATTGAACCAGGATGTGGTGGTCCCCGAAGATTGGATTACGCCGGTCATTCACCGTATGGAAAAGGACCCTTCAGTAGGAGTTGCTCAACCGAAGTTAAGAGCTTATGAACATCCGGAAAGCTTTGAGTATGCTGGTGCAGCGGGTGGTTTTATTGATAGATGGGGCTATACCTTTTGCCGGGGACGTATTTTTGGAGATTTGGAAGAGGACACGGGGCAATATGAAGATTCTTCAGAGATATTTTGGGCTACAGGGGCCTGTTTCTTTATTCGGGCATCACTTTATCATCGCTCAGGCGGATTGGATAATGATTTTTTTGCTCATATGGAAGAGATTGATTTATGTTGGCGCCTCAAACGGGCAGGCTTTAAAATAGCTTACGTTCCTGAAAGTACAGTGCATCATATAGGAGGGGGGAGTTTACCGCAAGAAGCCCCCTTTAAAACTTATCTTAATTTTCGTAATAACTTAATAATGCTCATAAAAAACCTTCCTCTCCGGCAATGGTATATTTTATTCGGTCGGTTACTGCTCGATCATTTTGCCTTCCTTTATGAATGTTTACAGGGGCGTTTTAATCATAGTATGGCTATTATGAAAGCACATTATCAGTTTTTGTTTTATTTATTTAAATGGTATAACAAACGTGACAATAATCCCTATCCGAGTCTTTATCACTTAACGGGAGTATTTCAACGAAGTATAATTGTGCAATACTTTATAAAAAAAGTAAAATACTTTCAACAGTTGAAAAGGGATGATTTTACTTGAAGGTGAGTTAATCTTTAGTCGAAGTCTCCAAAGTTATGCGAAATGCCTATAGCAAAAACAGAAGAACGAGGGTCACCTAACATATTGAATAAGAATGAGAAACGGGTGGTCCAAGAGCTGCTGTCAAACCCCTTTCGAATGCCAAGAGTAGCCATTGGACCTATGGCATCATTAAGCTCCCCGCCATACATATTATTATAACCCATTCCCCCTCCAATAAAAGCACCAAAAGGAAATTCGCCTTCCCGAGTGGCAGCATGACCAAAGTTTCCTTCAATTAAAAATGGGAGATGTACCGTATGGCCAGGCGGATTCCAAAAATCAATCCATGCGGTCATGTGAGACCCTAAAGAAATGGTAGCATGATCGCTGAATGTTATAAAATTGAAGCGAGGAGAATATGTTACGCCGCCCCGGGTTACCTGGTCTAACGAATAAAGCCCGCTTATTCCTAAGGAGTGCATGAAATCTTGGCTGTGAACGGGCTTCCCACCCGTTAATAGTAGACAAAATAAGAGAGTGATAAAAACTTTGGCTATTATACTCTTTAGGTAAGTACTCAGGTGATACATACTATTCTTATTTAATAGGGCTAATACTAATTAGAAAGCCTTGTTAATTACCAAACATTTCTTGTAACGGC
>CAZIGO010000292.1:0-2946 GCA_964538595.1 uncultured Chitinophagales bacterium
AGGCTTTATCAGCTGCCATGAGAGAACCATTTCCTGTAGCTCCATAGATATAGGTA
Organism: uncultured Chitinophagales bacterium; assembly: GCA_964538595.1. Classification (GTDB taxonomy): domain Bacteria; phylum Bacteroidota; class Bacteroidia; order Chitinophagales; family CAZIGO01; genus CAZIGO01. The sequence continues at coordinate 57 of CAZIGO010000292.1, forward strand.
TATTCATGCATATCAGCATAATCCTGGATATATTGATTAAGCTGGGTCCAAATCTGTTCATTATACTTTCCTTTCAATTTTTGATTGGCCTTATCAAACTGTCTTTGTTTTTCCAAAAATTGATCCCTTTTCATGGCAAACTTCTCTTTTTCAATTTCTGTAACTTTGTCTTTACTCGTTAATCTTCTTGACATACCCTGTAATTTTAATTTTATACTGTCCAATTTTGATTGGCGTTTGTTTTTAACATTTTTCCATTTCGATATTAATTTCTTTTTAAGTTTAAATTTATTATACACCTCACTTGTATTGACATAAGCTGTTTTAGGTGTTTTATAGAACCCATAAAAAACCCCTAAAATCAAGAGTATAAAGAATAACAACAGGGAAAAGACCAAGTACTTATGTATATACATATTAAATTTTTTGTTTAAAAATAGCTTATGATATTACATGGTAATACAATAGGTTTTTCATACTTAAATCTCAGCTTTCTTTTCATCCCCTTTTCTTTTTTAATTTCTAATACAAAAAAACCTTCATCATTTCCGAGCGCACACCCCACCCACAAGTTAAACCGATTATCCCCGTATTGTGTTAATAAGCTTTGATCAGCCGCATCCATGCGCACTGTACGACTTTCATCGTACACCTTATATCTTAATTCTCCCTCATTGTATTCCCCTCTATATTTGAAAGGTATTCTCCCCCAATAAGAATTAAAATACCCGGCATCCAGGTTCTTTTTGAGCACAGCATAATAGAAGGTACTGATGAAGGCGATTGATACAGGTAATTGTGTCGCTTGCACGGTATCCAATGAAATTAAAGAAGTAAACAACTTGCCACTTACCGTATCTCCTGCTTGTGCTAAATTACCTGCTGAAGTCCAGACACTATCACGATACCAAGCGCCTTTCAGCTTTTCCAAACTATTTATATATTCCCAGATACTGTCTGATTTATTCCAAGTCAGCTCCATGTGAATACTGTCTTCCCCACTACTGTTTAACTGATTCACCCACCAATAATGGTCAACTATTAGCTCATTTAATGTTGCATCTACCCCATCAACGGGGTGTGCACTATCTACAAAAGTGATTTTAAACCTGGAAAGCTTATTACCTACAGGTGCTACACTCACATTTCTTAGGGACGAATTATTTCCGACGGGAAAATCAAACAAATCCACTGTATCTGTCACGCGGGCCAATGGTCCTTCCACAAAACTGGAATCCGATGCGCCCATGATTGTAATGTCTGCACTCAGAGTTAAAAAGCTGGTATCACTTGACTTTAACACTCCATTCTTTAAATTAAATACTTTACCCACTGAGGCATTTCCTCGTGTAAGATGGACTTTACTATTAGTTCCCAACGACTTATTTACCGTTAGCCCCCCCGGGATATAAATCGAATCTATTGCCTTCATAAATTGTTTCCGATCACCACTGAAGATTAACTCCCCTTCCCCACTTTCCTCAAAAAAATGGGTCCCTCCACGATTAATCAGATCATGCTGAACTCGCATAAATCCATTATTCATATATTCACCTCCATCCAATGCTACTATATCACCATCTACTACCAAATAAGCCTCCTCTGATATATTTATCCCCACCCCATTATTTTTTAATATAGGCGATTGAGAATACAGCATTGAATAGCTCATTACGAATACTATAATGTCTATGACAATCCTCATTGTTTACGAGATGTACTCGTTTGTTTTTGTGGTTTTTTTATCATTTGAATCTCCGCAGATAATCGCTCTACCTTCTGTTCCAGCTCTTTTTCAAGCTTATCAATACGCGACTCCGCTCTCTTTATACGCGCTTTTTGCTTTGCTATCACCAATTTTTGGCTATCAATATAATCTTGCTGTTCCTTTGTAGCTTCCAGCAACACAGCATTAAGACGACTGTAATCGATCGCCTTATAACCTTCTTCATCTTCACTTACTAATTCTGGATATACTTCTTCTAAATCTTGAGCTATTATCCCTATTTGTCTTTCTCTGGAAACTCCTTCCCATTCCATCTGTGTCGTATCCCAATAATAATATACCCCCTCTACTTGTTTGAGCTTCTGCATCGTAGTACCTAAATCGGAAATTTTATTCTTATACCTTGCATCAGAACATATATCCATCCCACTACAACGTACTTTGCCTGAAGCATTCACATCCCCATTAACATCTAACTTATACCCAGGACTTCTTGTACCAATCCCCACCTTACCATTATTAATAGTCATTTTGGCATGATAGGGCAAAATAGTGTCTGTAGGTTCACTATTATAAGCGATGTGAAACTTGTTACCACTATCATGATAGCCTACTGCCCAATAACCGCCACAACCATGAGGAGAATTACAGTCCTGTTGATACACTGTCCAAGCTCCAAATTTTCCACCATTGCCCGCATCATAATCATGCTTTAAAATCTGAGTAGAATTTTCATTATCACTCCTAATTGTCATAAAAGAATCCGGGGTTGAAGTCCCTATCCCTATCCTGTCAGTAGCAATAATATTCCTCCCTTCTACCTCATCCCCTACAATCATATCATTCCCATCGACCGTAATTAATGAAGGCGAAGAACTCCCCACTCTCAAATTATTATCCATATACACATTTCCCGACACACGCAGTTTATAAGACGGAGATAGATGACCTATTCCGATGAAATTACCATCGTTAAACAATGTGCTGTCCGGTATCCAATCAGTACCGTCATACCTTATCGTGGCTCCTGGCGTTCCCCCGGAGAATGCAGTTCCACTTATCTGCTTCCAACTGGTAGAAGTCGTATCATAGTAATAATAACTCTGCTTATCAGTATCATATACCATCAAACTATTAGCCGGATCCGTTATGTTATTCCGCTGG
>CAZIGO010000293.1:0-2943 GCA_964538595.1 uncultured Chitinophagales bacterium
ATTGCCGGAATCTTTCCATACGCTCAAGGGGATGAGCGGGAGACCACTGTTTGACTTTATATAATGAGTAAATTTCGAGGCCGGTCGCTGTTGAAGCTCGCGTTATCTTAAAAGAGGAGTCAAGAGTGGGATCGGCGGCTACATACAAGGTAACTACGTTGACGCTTTGAGAAATACACTCGATATGCTTTTTTATAAAAAGGCCATTGGTCGGATCTATATTGTCCGGGTACCAACTGGGTAAACAAACCACATTTGTAGCGTTAACGGAATTCATTATTGCATCAAAATGTTGACGGTAAAATACATATTTTTACTAAATAAAGCTGCCAATATTTCTTAAATTTGCGCCGTTACCAGGGCCGTTAGCTCAGCTGGTTTAGAGCGCTAGCCCGACAAGCTAGAGGTCGCTGGTTCGAATCCAGCACGGCCCACAACTTGTTTTATCGCCCCTCGCTCACTTTCCGTTGCCCCCCCTACTCTTTTTTATTTCAACCCCGACAATATTTTTTCGTTAAAGTACGACGCTCCTCTATTTAGGGGCCATCCGAAGTAATATAAGCCCCAATATTCCGTAAATGATATTCGGGGTCCATACGCCCAGTAACGGGGGAAAGTTCGCATTGGTCGCCAAGGTAATCGAAAAGCGCATAAAAAAGATAAAACTAAAAGCGATCAAAAAACCCATAGCGATATGAAAACCGGTACCTCCCCGCACTTTGCGAGAAGATAGCGCTACCCCGATCAAAGTAAGAATAAAAGTGGCAAATGGCGTAGAAGAGCGTTGATGCTTTTTGACCAGGTAGACATCCACATTTTCCGATCCTTTCAACTTCTCGCGCTTGATAAAATCATTCAGCTCCGGCGTGGTCATGGCTTCTACTATTTTCATTTTCCGCCCAAAATCTTTCGGATACATTTTCAAGTCCATCCGCAGGGAATCGCCTGTTTCCACGGCGGTCCTATCCTCATAAAATTTCCGGGTCTTATACCGGGTGAGCAACCACCTATTTTCGTCTTGCAACCATTTAATCCGCCGGGCATAGGTTTTTTCTTTCAATTGCTGCCCTTCTATTTTCTCCAGGGTGAAGCGATGACCTATTGTATCGTCAACATCAAAGTACTTCACATAAGCATAAGAGCTGCTATCCAATTTCATATGAATATGGCGGTCCGTATTCCGATAGGGATGTTTTAAATAGGTGTTTTCAAACGACAAACGTGACTCATTGGCCAGGGGAAACACCCAGTGATTGGCAAATAAAATCAACAGCGCTAAAAAGGTAGACGCAATAAAATAGGGAACCAATAAGCGATAAAAACTCATCCCTCCACTGAGCATAGCAATGATTTCTGATTTGGCCGCTAAACGAGAAGTAAAATAAACTACAGCAATAAAGATAAAGAGAGGACTTAACAGTATCCCTATATAAGGAATAAAGCTGAGGTAATAATCAAATACAATCTCATAGAGGGTCGCATCGCATTCTAAAAAGTCATCCAGCTTTTCAGCAATATCCCAAACGATAGCTATCGCGATGAAAATAGTTATCGAAAAAAAGAAAGTCACTAAAAACTTACGTATTATGTAATAATCTAACCTCTTCATGTTCTGCTATAAACGTTGTTGAACACGTTGTACCATTTTATCTTTCCAGGCCATAAAATTGCCCTGCTGAATTTGCCTTCGGCTTTCACGGAGCAGCCATTGGTAAAAACTCAAATTATGTAGCGTAGCAATTTGCGCTCCTAACATTTGTTTGGTTTTCATCAAGTACCGCACATAAGCTTTCGTATAATAGCGGCTCGCAAACGACCCACTGTCAGCATCCAACGGAGTATGATCCTGTTTCCATTTGCTGTTCCTTATGTTGATGATACCCTCTTTTGTAAAAATCATACCATTACGACCGTTCCGGGTAGGTATTACACAATCAAACAAATCTACTCCTAAAGCAATACTTTCCAAAATATTTTCCGGTAAACCGACTCCCATTAAGTAACGCATTTTTTCTTGAGGAATTATATCGCAGCAAATATTAGTCATGGCATACATCTGATCATGCGGTTCCCCCACCGATAAGCCGCCGATAGCTACCCCGATCGTGTTATAGGTCAAAGACTGTTGCGTAGCTTTTTCCCTCAAATCCTTGAACACACTACCCTGCACAATAGGTAACATCGCTTGTTGATAGCCGTAGGCCGGTGCTGTACTATTAAATTGGCTGAAGCCGCGGTCCATCCACCGCTGCGTCAAATGCAAGGACTCCTTTGCATATTCATATTCACAAGGATATGGGGGGCATTCATCAAATGCCATAATAAAGTCAGCACCGATTTTTCGTTGTATGTCCACTACGCGTTCCGGGGTAAACAGGTGTTTGGAACCATCGATATGGGATTGAAACCATACTCCTTCTTCTTGAATCTCCCGAATCTCAGCCAGGGAATAAACTTGATATCCGCCACTATCCGTCAATACCGGGCCTTCCCATTGCATAAACCGGTGTATCCCCCCCGCCTGTTGTAACACTTCCACGCCCGGCCGTAAATAAAGATGATAGGCATTGCTCAAGAGAATATCCGCCTGTATCTCTTCGGCCAAGTCTTTTAGATGAGCTCCCTTGACCCCGCCTTTGGTACCGACCGGCATAAAAGCCGGTGTCCGGAAGTCCCCATGGTCCGTCCTCAATTTTCCGGCTCTTGCTGAAGAATCCTTATCTTGGGAAATCACTTCAAAATCCATCATTTTAAAACAATATTTTTTACCCCGCTGCAAAGGTAGGTAAAAATACGGGAGGAGCGCCATTATCTGCTTCTCTTTCGTTGCAACAGCGGCTATCATGAACCTTTTATTTTACATATTTTCCGGTGCCACCCTGCTGCTGTTCTTCTATTATGTTTACTACTTCCGGCGGTTACCACAAACTACGCCCTCCCCTC
>CAZIGO010000294.1:0-2935 GCA_964538595.1 uncultured Chitinophagales bacterium
ATTACTATTGCCGGAAGCCAAAAAATTTTTGAAAAGTCTTGACAAGAAAACCAGAAAGAAAATATTTTTCAATATCCGAATGGCAAAACGATTTCATGACCCGGAATTGTTTAAAAAACTGACCGATGAGATTTGGGAATTCAGAACAAGATACCAAAAGAAACAATATCGGCTTTTGGCATTTTGGGACAAAGGAAAACCACAAAATACGCTGGTATTGGCAACCCATGGATTTGTAAAGAAGCAAGATAAAGTCCCTAACAAAGAAATTCAAAAGGCTGAAAAAATTATGAATCGTTATTTTACACAGACAAAAAGGAAATAAGATGAAAGAAAATAAAACCATACGGACTTATACTCTATCGGAGGTAGAAGATGAATTGATTGGTCCCAAAGGGACGCCTGAACGGGATGAATATGAGCATGAATTAAAAGTAGAAACTTTACGAAGGTTAATAAGGCAGATTCGAAAAGAACGAGATTTAACTCAGGAACAATTAGGAAAATTAATCGGAGTAAAGAAAGCCACAATTTCTAAACTGGAGAGAAGAGCGGATAATATGACCATCGAGACTTTGTTAAGGATATTTGAAGCATTAAAAGCTAAAGTGAGTTTGAAAATAGAGATTGACAAAGATCGTGAGGTCAAGATAGCATAGGGTATTGACGGCAAGCCCAACTCTCACCTAACTTCGTATCAAAAGCAATGCTCCCTATCAGGGGTGATATGGTACTTACTTATTATTTTTTGTACTTTTTGGGTTACTTACGTTGGAACATGACTCGTTCTTAAAGCCGCACTAATTTTATACTAGAGCCGTTAGGCGCCATTGCTGAGAGAACAATTCCAGATAAAATTCGTACATTAGAGTAAATATGACAAAAATGGAACTCAAACAGCAAATAATAGATGCGTTGGGAAGACTCAATAAGAGCCAGCAAGAGCAATTATTGGACTATGTAAAGTCACTTTTGCGAGTTCGAAGCAAATCATCAAGAATTCGGGAATTAGCGGGAAGTATAAATAAAGAGGATTTAGACTTGATGGAAAAGGCAATTGAAAAAGACTGTGAGAAGATCAATCAAGATGAGTGGTGACAGCTACGTTTTTGACACAACAGTCATTATAAAAATATTCGGGAAAGATCAAAAAGTAATTGAGAGGGCTGAAGAATGTGAAGAAATTTTTATCCCATCTATTGTGATTGGAGAACTCCAATATGGAGCTCAAAATTCCAAGCGAAAGGAAGAAAACTTAGAAAAAATAGAACAACTATCGTTCATGAGTTCCATTTTACACATAACCGAACAAACTGCTAAGGAATATGGAATTATAAAAAAGGAGTTAAAAGAGAAAGGCACTCCCATTCCTGAAAATGATCTCTGGATTGCAGCAACAGCTATTCAAAATGATTTAAAATTAGCAGGAAGAGATAAGCATTTTGAGCATATCGATAAACTTGCTTACGAGCAATGGTGACGGCAACGGGCATCTAACTAAAGTATAAGCAAAATGCTTCCTTGAGAGGATAATATTAAACAATTCGAAAATATTTTGTACTTTATTGGTCGTAGAGGGAAAGTTTCTCGGCAATTAACCCACACTTTGCTTATACTTGAGCCGTTAGGGCCAATGCTATTTTTGCTGGGAACATTTATTAGTAAATTTTCGTACATTTGGATGAAATGGAGGAAAAATGGATACGACTGAGAGAAATAAAAAACTGATAGAAAGTTATTATGAACTACTCAGGAATTTGAGTCCTGATAATAAACTTGAACTCATTGAACGACTTACTCAATCTCTGAAAATAGATGTCAATAAGGATAGTGGGTCTCTTCAAAAAGCCTTTGGTGCTTATCGTTCGGACAAAAATGCCGATCAACTGATTAAAGAAATACGAGAAAGCCGGAATTTCAATCGGGAAATTGAAGAGCTTTGACTAATTACTTGCTCGATACCAATATCTGTATCTATTACTTGAAAGGACTTCACAAGCTGGACCAGAAGATTGAAAAGATAGGTCAAGAGCTTTGTTACATATCAGAAATTACCTTGGCAGAATTAAAATTTGGAGTTGAAAACAGTCAATACCCGAAGGAGAACAGAAAAGTATTAAACGACTTTATTGAAGGAATTAAAATCTTACCGATTTTTAATTCTATTAATCGATATGCTAAAGAGAAAGCTCGACTGAGAAAAGCAGGACAAACCATTGATGACTTTGATTTACTAATAGGAACCACCGCTGTAACAAATGACCTGATTTTAGTAACAAATAATAAAAAGCATTTCGAGCGGATTAAGAATATTGAGATAGAAAATTGGACGAAGAAGCAAAAATAGCACGTGTGCCTAACTTGTCATAAAGCAAAGCGGGCTGAAAGGATTAAGTTAGACATTATAGCGTTTTAAAAACACATTTATGTCCTCGGTTGAAAAATAAGCGGTCATAAACCTCGCCTTGCTTTATACCTGGGCCGTTAGGTGAAGCGTAGAGTATTTGTTGGTTATTTATCGGATAATTAAAACAGCCGACCTTCGCGGCCGTTTATCGGCTGTATGACGTCTGCCGTATTGTTGGCGGGAGAATTTACCTTCTTAGGAACTTGATAAGCTGTTAATGTGCCTTCATAAGGTCGGAGTAGTCGTTTTAGTGCTTTTTTTGTTGTATCGTTTTTTAGCCAAGTGGATTCTTCGGTGGAGGGTAGTATTACCGGCATGCGGTGGTGTATCGGTTCCATAAATTTGTTGGGGACGGTGGTGATAATGGCGAAGGAGGGCACTACCTCGCCGGTGCTGGTGTCGGTCCATTGGCGCCAGATACCGGCCATAGCAAATAATGGCTCCCCCTCTTTTGTAATGCGGTAAGGTACTTTACCGCTTTTAGTTCGCTTCCATTCATAAAAGCCATCGGCTATTACCAAGCAACGG
>CAZIGO010000295.1:0-2929 GCA_964538595.1 uncultured Chitinophagales bacterium
CTACTTTATAACTCTCTACAAAATAGCGCACAACGGTTTTAAAGTTACTCAAACTCCCAAATAGCCCATGTAATAGAATCAATACTTCCCCCTCGCCTTCTTCAATAAATTCAAACTCCTGCTCTTTTTTAACATCAAATTCCATAATACCCTATTTACTCAAAATTTCGCTCACGCCCTTTGCTTTCTATACATAACTACGAAAATTCATACGAATATGTTGGGATCCCACTCCCCCTTATTAACCATTTGGATTAATATACGACTTATTCAAGCAATCTAAAAAGTGGTATGGATCAAGTAGCTACGTTGGTTTCACTATACGCTCCCACCAATTTTTCAAAAATTGCAATCCTTTTTCAGTAAGGATCGACTCCGGATGATACTGAACGCCCCAAACCGGCCAACGATTATGGCGAATAATCATCGGTAACTGTCCTTTTTTAGTAGCCCCCATCACTTGGAGTGGTGTAGACGCCAACTCTTTCAGCACTAAAGAATGATAGCGCATAACGGTCAAGGGCGTAGGTAAGTTATCCAATAAGGGATGTTCTTGGAGATCAACTTGCGCTGTTTTACCATGGACCGGTACCGCCGCCTGGGAAAGTTTCCCGCCCCAATATACCCCGATAGCCTGACATCCCAAGCAAATACCCAAAATAGGATATCGACTATAAAATCGATCTATAAGGGGCAAAGTAATACCCGCTTCTTCAGGACGTTTAGGTCCCGGGCTCAACACGATAGCTTCCGGCTGCAATTGTTCAACTTGTTGTAGCGTAATAACATCATTCCGGTAAACACTACATTCTATCCCTATTTGGCGAAAATAATTGTAGAGATTATAAGTAAATGAATCATAATTGTCGATCAATAATATCATCGGGCTGTACTTTAAGAAACACTATCGGCCATGGACCATTCTTTAAACAGTTGGTTCAAACTTTCGAATCCTCCCTGAAACACAGGAGCAATTTTAGCGGTCCATTCCATTACTACGGGAAATACCGGTTGCACATAGGCATAGGTAACGGAATTGGATTTCAGCGAAGGTGGTAATAACTGTACTTGATTGAATAGCCACAAAAACAGGCTAAAGAATAAAGTAAATAGCAACCCCCCTAATACAGCGCCCGCCAGTCGATTAAAAATATTCAGGTAAAGGAAACGAATTATTTTATCCAGAAAGTTTGACAATAAACGGACCAGTATAACAATACAAACAAAAGCGACAATAAAACCCAGGAAAGGCAAGTATTTGGATTGCCATCCCAACCACATCTGCATAAAATGGGCAAAGGTGTGGGTTAATTTTACCGCTCCGATGATCCCGATCACAAAGGCTAATGAAGAAAATATATATCGCACAAAGCCGCTACTTCCTCCCCGGTACACTCCCCAAGCTAATACAATCAGGAAGGTGACATCGAGCACCATATTCAGTTCAATAAAGATTTAGCCATCTCGGATACTTTTGATCCGTCCGCTTTTCCTCTTAATTTTTCCATTGCTTTTCCCATCACTTGTCCCATATCTTCCATCGATTCGGCTCCTACTTCTTCAATTACCTTTTTAACTTCTGCTTTTAACTCATCTTCGCCTAATTGTTTTGGCAAATAATTCTCAATAAGCGCCAACTCATTCTTTTCTTCTTCCAACAGATCTTGTCGCTCTTGTTTTTTATAGATGTCGATAGATTCTTTACGCTGCTTCGCCATTTTTTGCAATATCTTCAGTTCTTCCTCTTCTGATACTTCTCCATCGGCTCCTTTTTTAGTAGCCGCTTTTAACAACTCATTTTTAATAGAGCGCAAGGTACGCTTTTTTTCATTTTCTTTATTGCGCATAGCTGTTTTGAGGTCTTCATTGATCTTTTCACTTAAACTCATAATTGAGGTTTTTTATTAACAAATAACCGGACTACCGATTTTCTATTCTACTTCCTCATAATCGATAAACTCTCCCTGTTCTTTATTTTGCTTTTTTTTCCGTTCCTCCTCCGGCACATGATCTACATGAATATCACCTTCACGCCGGGTTTGTTGTTTATTTTGATAATGGGTATGGTAGTCTTTAGCTGTACGATTCCCGGCACGGAAGGCCTTCATGATCAACCGTGTAATCAAGAAAAAAAGGAAAAGTAGAAATAGAAACCGTAACATAGTCCACTTCAAAATTAAGAAAAAAGTGAGTGCTATGGTACATAATAGGATTGAAAAAAAAATAGGTTCCGTAAGGCCCTAATTATTTACTTAAATATCGCGATTTTTCTTTGTAGAGATCTCTAAAGAAAGGATCATTGGTGTTTTTGATAAATCGTATTGCTTCACCGGTCGACTTCATTTCAGGACCCAACTCTTTGTTGACGTTAGGAAACTTATCAAAAGAGAACACGGGTCGTTTAATCGCATAACCCTCCATTTGCGGGTTAAGGTCAAAATCACTGAGTTTATGTGTGCCCATCATTACTTTGGTAGCAATATTGATATAGGGAACGCCATAAGCTTTGGCAATAAAAGGCATAGTACGGGAAGCCCGGGGGTTTGCTTCGATCACATAAACTTTATCATCTTTAATGGCAAATTGTATATTAAGTAGGCCTCGCACATTCATCGCTAATGCCAACTTTTCGGCATATTTTTTCATGGTGTTGATCACTTCATCGGATAAATCATAAGGCGGCAATACGGCACTGGAATCGCCCGAATGGATACCGGCCGGCTCTATATGCTCCATTACTCCCATCACATGTACTTCTTCTCCATCACAAATAGCATCGATCTCGCCTTCTTCCGCCCGATCCAAAAAGTGGTCGATCAATATTCGATTATCCGGCATATCACGCATCAATTGAATTACTTCCCGCTCCAAATCTTCTTCATTAATAACGATACTCATCTCTTGGCCCCCTAATACATAAGAAGGTCGG
>CAZIGO010000296.1:0-2912 GCA_964538595.1 uncultured Chitinophagales bacterium
ATAGTGCTGCGGAAACTTTAGGGAAGCCAAGAGAACAAATGATTAACGATCTGCTCAAAGGTAAAACGAAATACTCTAATGTTTTTAATTATCCTGCCGAAACCTGGGCAGATGCTACCGTCATCGGTTTTTTAGTTGACGGCGCAGCAATTGTCAACCAGGTAACCAATGAAAGTGGTTCTTACGGCCCCTATAGCCGAGCTTTAAAGCGAATTAATCAAGAAGAGACCTTCCATTTAAGGCAAGGATATGATGCTTTTGTAGCATTAGCCACAGGGACAGAAAAGCAACGTAAAATGTTGCAAGAGGCTATCAACCGATGGTGGGAACCTCTCATGCATTTTTTCGGTCCACCGGACAAAAAATCTGAACACACTAAAAAATTAATGCGATGGAAAGTTAAACTTGCTTCAAATGACGAGATGCGACAGAAGTTTTTAGATCAATACGTCCCAAAAGTGCGGGAGTTAGATCTTGAATTGCCGGATCCGAAACTAAAAAAGAATGAAGAAACCGGTAAATGGGAATATACGGAACCCGACTGGGATCGATTTTTTGAAGTAATTAACGGCAATGGGCCCTGTAACGATGAACGAATGCGAGTAAGAAGATGGGCCGAAGAACATGGACGATGGGTACGCAAAGCCCTCATGAAAAAGTCACACAAAAAAATGGTTCCCCTTGCTTAAATCAATTATTAAAACTTGAAACAATAATACTTTATGAAAATAGATTCACTCGATCCCCGCGTCAGCCGACTCGATTTACCCAAAGACCCGGCCAAGGGCAAAACGGAAGACAAAGAATATTGGGAAACTTACGAGGTGTTCCGACAAGAAAAGCGAGGTGGGAATCCCGTGCGAGAAGGAACAGTTCACGCTCCCAACCCGGAAATGGCCTTAGTTATGGCCAAAGAACAACATGGGAGACGCTGGGAAACCGTCAATATATGGGTAGTCCGGTCGGCCGATATTTATGCCTTTAACACTGAAGATGATGATATGTTTGCCCGTAACACTTCAGAAGATAAAAAATACCGGAACCCCGAAGGATTCAGTGAAATCCGTAAAAAGATTAAAAAATTTCAAGAACAACGCGGCAAAACAAAACAATCTAAAAATTCTTAGTCTATGGAAGAAGCTCTCATCGATTTACTTTTTCGGATGGCCGATGACGAACTTATTTTAGGCCATCGTAATACCGAATGGACCGGTATTGGTCCGGTGCTGGAAGAAGACATTGCTTTCTCTTCAATGGCTCAGGATAAAATTGGTCATGCCCAAGCCAACTATAAAATACTCCACGAGGAATTCGGAGAAGATAACCCTGATCAACTGGCTTATTTCAGAAAAGCCTCTGATTTTAAGTGTTGCCACTTTGTAGAAATACCCAACGACGAATATGATTTCAGTATTATAAGACAATTCTTGTTTGATAATGCTGAACTTATCCGGTATAAAATGTTCAGCGATTCGGATTTTGACCCGGTCGCCCAATTAGCTCGTAAAATCCATGGGGAATTAAAATACCATGTATTACACGGGGACACATGGGTGAAGCAATTAGGACAAGGATCTGAAGAAAGTCATGCCCGGTTGCAAAAAGCTTTAAATGAAGCATTCCCTTTAGCGCTTGGTATATTTGAGCCCGGTGTCGATGAAGATCTCCTGCAAGAAGAAAATTTCTTTCATGGAGAGGAAGCGTTAAAAAATCAATGGCTGGGAACCATCGAACCCAAACTTGAAAAAGCTGGTCTCGATATGCCCGACCCCGCTGAAAGTGAAGCAGCTTACGGGGGCAGAAAAGGAGAACACACTGAATTTCTCCAACCATTGTTAGATGAAACCAGTGAAGTTATTAGAATGGATCCAGAGGCGGAATGGTGATTTTTATTAGTTGAAAACTACAACTATGAACTCTGCAACACATGATAAATTAAAAGAGAAGGTCTGGGAAGGACTGGCGGAAGTATATGACCCGGAGATACCCAAACTATCTGTTGTTGATCTGGGTATGATTACGGAAATAAAAATTGATAGTAATGGCACCCTTAAAATAACTATGACACCCACCTTTGCTGCCTGTCCAGCCATCAATTATATAAAAGAAAACATAAAGGATAAGGCGGAAGAACTAAAAAAGGATTTAGAAGATATAAAATCGACGAAGGTAGAAGTTAGTTATAAAGAACAGTGGACATCAGATCGGATTACCAAAAAAGGCCGTAAAAAACTGAAAGAATTCGGTTTAACCCCTCCTCCCTCTAAAAAACAAGAGGAAATCAACGAAGAAAGTTTTAAAAATGTGGAGTGCCCCCATTGTAGCAGCACTGACACAGAACTTAGAACTCCTTTTGGTTCTACCTTATGCCGAGCCATCCATTATTGTAATAACTGCAAAGAAACTTTTGAACAGTTTAAACCCGTTTAACTTTTTATTAATAAAGTAATAAATTTCGCTATACTTTTCTCTCCTTTTCATTTCGTAACTTAGTAGTTCGGGTAAAAATTTTACTATGAAAACGGGACTCTTTTTCGGTACTTTTAATCCTATACACATGGGCCATCTGATTATCGGCCACTATATGGCAGAGTTTACCGATCTTAATAAAGTTTGGTTTGTTGTTTCTCCCCAAAATCCCTTTAAAAAAAATGATAACGTGCTTGATGAGGATAAAAGATTATTCCTCGTTAATAAAGCTATCGAAGACGATAGGCAGCTTAAAAGTAGTGACATCGAGTTCTCTTTAAGCAAGCCCTCCTATACTATTCAAACGCTCTCTTACCTGGGAGAACATTATAAAGACAGAGACTTTGTCATTATTATGGGTTCAGACACATTACACTCATTGCCTCAATGGAAGTCTGGCAACGAAATATTAAACAACAACACTATTTATGTTTATCCTCGTC
>CAZIGO010000297.1:0-2639 GCA_964538595.1 uncultured Chitinophagales bacterium
GCATGGTATTTTTGGCATTCAAATCGGGAGAGGAAACGCTTTTGTTACCTGGTAGATTAAATTGAACAGGAGGGAGGTCGACAGCTTTTTTAATATTACCTCCTTTGTATTCGCCTACTAAGTATTGTGGAGTAAAGGAGAGGGTGTCGGTGTTTATCAGCTTAGTATCAAAGAACGATTTGCTGTTTTGTTCGGATGGTATTTGTTGCTTGTATTGTTTAATATGTACTTTATCATCTGAATAAGCCAACACTTTAAAATATTGAATATAGTTTTCATCAAAACGGGAAACGGGCTCGTTGTAATAACGTCCGGTCTTACCGGTAAAATTTTGCAGAGTTACTCCTGTCGTGTGATAATGCGTACCGGAATTTTTACCTTCCATGGGTTCTTTGACTTGTATAGATACTTTTAATTTCTCTTGATAAGGATAATAGGTAAAATTTATTTCATCATCTTTATCAATAGAATATCTTTTGTCCTCCCGGGTATGCATAAATCCGTCAGGAGTAATGGATGAAGGGGATGAGGAAGAAGGTGTTTTATATCTGTCGGGTTCTGCATGGATCAAAACATATTTTGAACTATCAGCGGGATGATTATACCTTATTTCACCTTCGGCCCATAGTGAAGTTTGCGGCTTGGTTTTTATGATGTTGAGTTGAGATTGGTCGCTGATGTCGGTCGGGAACTCCAGACATTTTCCGCCGCTAAAACCAAAACCCAACGACTTCCCTTCTAATTTTTTGTTATCAAACATTGAAGGTTCTAATTGGATAGGTTGTAATTCAAGAAAGGTGCGTCCTGAGGTATTTTGGAAAGCAGGAATATAGTAACGATAAGCGGAACCTACCTTTTCAAAAACGTCGTTATTAAAGTAAAAGCGCCGGCGAATATTCAGGTAACCGATTTCTACAAAGCTGCCGGCCGAAGAGTCGCCAAATGATTTATAATCAGGGCATTGCGCTAATCGTTTTCTCTCTTGTTTAGCCCGCTGTCTTTCTCGTTTCTGTTCGGCTCGTGCTTCTGCCCTTTGTAAGGAATCATGGAGTTTCTTCATGTACCGTCCGTTCTTAAAGGATTGCTGGTATATAATTTCTCCTTTTTTATTGATATAAGCCCAAGCACTGTTGTTACTCTTTTTCATGCTTAACGGCAAATTACGACCACATGTGCTGTCGGCCGGTATTATACTAACTAATGCTAATCCGCGTTGGAAGGGGTGGCCATTACAAAACTTCAGTCCCTTTCCCGGCGAAGATATGACCGGTTCCCCTTTTGTATTGATATAATATTTGTCTTCTTCGGTAGTGACAAAAGCCAAATTTTCAGAAAAGGGGGTAGCCTTTTCAAATTGAGGTTGAATTATCCATTTCCCTTGTTTGTTAATGTATCCATAGGGTTCAAATGCATCGGACTGTACGGTCGCTAATCCGTTTGAAAAATGACCAACCTCCTCATATTGGGCAGGGATAACAGTATCTCCCTGTTTATCGATATAACCATAAGGGTCACCAAATTCCTGTTGAAAAAAGGCCCGGCCCTCATGAAAAATACCTGCCTCATGAAATTGGGGGGGAATGACTACCTCGCCTTGTTTGTTGAGATAACCTACTTTGTCATTTTTCTTGAATAAAGCTCGACCTTCATGCCAAGCGGTCAATCTTTCAAAATCTTTATACTTTTTTAAAATGGTTCCTTTTCTATTGATACGAGCCAGTCTCCCCTCAGCGGTAAGGACAATAGCCTTTCCATTATGAAAAGGATCGACAGCAGGAGAATATATTTTTTGGTTGACGAAAGTACCATAAGCAGCAGCTCTTTTACCGTATTTTGGTTTGATCGCCCATTTGCCTTGCTTATTGATATATCCCCATTTATTGATTCCGGGTTTTCTGACAGCGGCTAATCCTTCGCTAAAAGGTTGTACTTGAGGATATTTAGGAGGGATTACCCATTCTCCTGCTTTGTTAATAAATCCCCACTTTAACTTTTTTTGCATAGGGTAGAGTGGGGAAGCGGATTGACTATAAAGCAATTGATTACCTCCCGTAATAAAAATAATAGTTAATAAAAATAGTAGTTGACTAATGTATTTCATAATGCATTTAGGTTAAAGACTTAATAATGCAATTAATATAATAACTTGCCTTAAATTTAAAGAAGTATACTCTGTAAAGTTTGCTGTAAATCTGGTGGATAGCATGGGGACGAAAAAATATCTGGCTGATCGGAAAGGGGAGGAGCAAGTTGATATTTATGAACAATATTGGGGAAAGTATAAATTGATCACTTATTCTGCTATATTTACTTGTTCGGATTGTTTGAAACAAGTAAAAAGCTTTTGAATATGGGTATGCGCTGGGAAGATTTACTTTCAGATGAACGATTTCGGGATCCTCGGGAAAAAAAGCGGAGTGATGCCCGGACCCGTTTTCAGCGGGATGTTGACCGGGTGGTTTTTACTTCTGCGTTTCGTCGACTCCAAAATAAAACTCAGGTTTTTCCCATCCCCAAAAGCGATTTTATTCATAACCGGTTAACGCACAGCTTAGAAGTTTCAAGGGTCGGTCGATCATTAGGCACTTTAGCCGGTCAATTTGTGATCGGTCAAGAAAAGGCGTTGCAGGAAAAAGGGG
>CAZIGO010000297.1:2649-2896 GCA_964538595.1 uncultured Chitinophagales bacterium
AATGATTTTGGTAATATCATAGCAGCCGCTTGTTTGGCTCATGATATAGGGAATCCCCCTTTTGGTCATTCCGGAGAGGCAGCTATTTCCAGTTTCTTTAGATCAGATAAAGGACGCCACTATTTAAAAAAAATGGATTGCCAGTCCTATGCTCTTCAAAAGAAAAATGACTTTCTCAATTTTGAAGGTAATGCCGCTGGTTTTCGTATTCTTACTAATACCCATCCGGCCAAAAGAAAGGGCGGGC
>CAZIGO010000298.1:0-2255 GCA_964538595.1 uncultured Chitinophagales bacterium
AACTACCATTCATCTTCAAACCGGGTTTAACCCCGAATCAACCTGGCCTTGGACTTCTAACATTATACTACAACCTAAAAAAATTGCTACAATAAGTGTGTTTAGAAAGATACCTCGAATAAATTACTAATAAAATTGAATAAACAAATACGGCGTCAAGTAGTACTAAACTTAAGTTAATGGAAGTTGTCTAATAAGATAGGTGTTCGACATAATGAAAATATAGAGAGTCATAAAAGAGTACGGATTCGATGGGGAAGCTATTAGTAGAACACTTGAGAGCGTAATTCTACATTGAAAGGAATATCTGGAGATGGGATCACCACCTCTTTCACATTACCGAAGATGGATTTGCCAAAAAAAAGCTACAATTAGCGTTCTATTTTCAATGTGATTGTATAGTTTCAGTTTTAGAGATGGTTATTCGACCTTAATAATTTTTCTCCTGTATTTAAAAGATGAATGTTTCGATTTAAGCTCTAACAAGACAGGGCCGGCCGGTACCCTTGATAAGGGAATAGTGATTTTTTGTTGCCCTGGTTTAATGCTTCTCTGTAATCTGTAATATACTTCTTCCCCTTCAATATTCCGTAATGTTACAATTAAAGGTTGGCGGGTAGAGTTAGACATCAATTTAATGTGAAGTTGATTTCGAACAGGATTAGGATAAATCCTACGCACCACCATTAAATCTTCTGTGAGCGGTGAAATATAAGTGCCGGGGGCAGAACTATCTATCTCTTTATTTGTAACAGATACCTTTTCAGAATCTACTTCTACAACCACGGAATCATACCGAGTACCATCTTCCTCTATAGTAAAGTTATTCAGCCCGGTGGTATCGATGGGTTTTCCCGGGGCATCCGCTGTTATATGGTAATTACCGCTCGGCAAGCCGACAAATTCAAACACACCCTTATTATTTGTTTTTGTAGTTTGATATATACTATCACGACCGGTTTCCACTATCGAGCAATTGATATTGGCTAATGGATCTCCTTGGGTAATCTTATTATTCTCATAGCCCACTCCCTCAATAATACGACCCCGAATTCGTCCATTACCTTGGGAGGTATCTGATTGTTTTATTTTTTGTAGTCTTATATCAATGCCGTTCGTATCGTTAAGAGTATAAATATTAGAAGCTTGATCCCAATTTATAGCCTGTGGATAATAAGTAGTAAGTAAATCTGAATATATAGTAGCAAGCGGATCTGCTCTCAAGAAATATGTTCCTTGACAGGGCACCTGTGAAGTGTAAATTGCTGAGGAAGTCAACGTATCCTTTGATACTTGCTTAACCTTATTTGTAGACTTTATCAGTCTGTAGGCTTGAACAATAGTGGTGTCAATAATGGTATCTCCAGTGGGTTGATAAATTGTACCGGAAATATTGAGAGGTGAATCTACGGTTAAGTTTATCCGTATCGTACTGTCACATCCCAAATGATTAGATACCGTATCAAAATAAGTACCTGATGTTCGAAATGTATCCTGACCACTAGGTGTAATATATCTTTTACAAACCGTAGGATTCACCGTATCGGATGAAGATGAATTTATGGTCAAATTAATGGTATAAAAAGTATCGCAAGCATTAGCATGGTAGATGTCATCCTCATATTGACCACTTGTATAAAGGGTGTCAGATTGGCTGGGAGTCACATAACTTCCACATACCGTTGTATCCAGCGTTATTATTTTATGACAAGGTAATTTAACCGTACAAGCTGAATCTACGGTCACTGGAACCAAAGAGTTGTTAGTATCACCAATACCTAATTGACCATCAATATTATTCCCCCATGACCAAATGGTAGTATCAGCAGTAATAGCCAAGGAATGGGAATAACCAGCTTCTAAATGAAGTACTTTAGAATTAGTAAACCCTTTAACTTTTACGGGTACGGAATCATTGGCAGTAGTACTATCCCCCAATTGACCATCCAAATTTCTTCCCCATGCCCAAACGGTACCATCCTCCTCTAAAGCTAAGGAATGATTTTGTCCAGCTGCTATATCGACTACATTATTTATCCGGTGAACTTTAAGAGGAACCGAATCTGTTGCAGTAGTACTATCTCCTAACTGGCCTTGCTGGTTATTCCCCCAACTCCAAACCGTACCATCAGCTTTCAATGCTAAGGAGTGATTACTCCCAGCTTCTATATCTACTACATTATCCAAGTTTTTTACCTGTATCGGGACACTTGAATTGCTCGTAGAACTATCTCCCAACTGCCCTTTATCATTAA
>CAZIGO010000298.1:2265-2882 GCA_964538595.1 uncultured Chitinophagales bacterium
CCCCACGCCCATACACTACTATCAGCTGATAATGCTAACGAATGAAAATTACCAACATCAATTTCTTTAATATTGTTGAGTTTCTTTACTTGTTGAGGAACAGAATCATTGGCAGTGGTACTATCCCCCAATTGACCGTAAAAGTTACCTCCCCATGCCCAAGCTGAACCATCCTTATGTAAAGCGAGGGTATGATATCGTCCTGCCGATACTTCAACTATATTTGTTAAAGCGTTTATTCGAATGGGAGTAACTGTGTCATCTCCAACTGTTAAACTATCTCCTAACCTACCATAACTATTACTTCCCCATCCCAAAACTGTACTGTCTTCCGTTAAAGCAATAGAATGTTCATATCCTCCATCAATTGATTTTAAATTCTGTACATTCACTATGTTGCCCGGTAATGAATCATAATCTTCATAAGTGCCCTGCCCTAGTTGTTCTTGTAAATTGCTACCCCACGACTGTCCACTCCCGTCTTTACAAATACTCAACGTAAAATCTTTACCTCCGCTAAGCGTCGTTTGCCCCCATACAGAGGTGCTCCCCATCACCAATAACATAATAAGAAGAGCGTTATTATTTATAAAACTAGCCTTGGACAGGGAATTACC
>CAZIGO010000299.1:0-2875 GCA_964538595.1 uncultured Chitinophagales bacterium
ACCGTACAGTTTCAATTGGAATAATAGCAGCACCGATTCAAATTTGACAGATATAGCCCCCGGCACATACCGCCTAACGGTCACGGATGTAAATGGTTGTACCGATACAACCAGTGCTATAATTACGGAACCCGATTCCTTGGTTACTATGGTGGATTCCATCACTGAGGTGCAGTGTTATGGTGATAGTACAGGAGCCATATATACGCAAGTAACAGGCGGGACTCCCGCATATACTTACGATTGGAATACGGGGGACAGTGGAGCTGACCGTTACTGATAAGCAAGGTTGCCAGGATTCCATAGTGAGCTATGTTCCCTTTTCAGGAGAAGCAAATTTTACTTATAACAGGCATTGTTATAATGTGAGATTAGCCGATGCTTCGCCGGTAGCTTATGGGAAGTATCGTTGGGTGATAGGGACCGATACATTGTGGGGCGATTCGGTACAATATACTTTTTCAGGGGCAGGCGATCGGGAAATATGTATGACCGGTTATACGGCGAGTAATGAAGTTTGTGATGTGGTATGTCAGCAAATAAAAGTTCCTCAACGGTATGAGGTGGAAGGGACCATATGGAAGCCGTCGGGAGATTCAGTTCGTGATACGACGGTGGTATATGCTTTACGGTTAGACACTGTAAATCGTGAAGTGAAGCAGGCTTTTTCCGATACTTTATTGAATAGAGGGGGGTATAGTATGACAGTGCCTTGTCATGTATACTGGTTGTTAGCCGATCCGTTGGCTCAGCGGTATGACACTTTAATGAAAACTTATTATAAACGAGCGTTATGGTGGAGGCAAGCCGACCCGGTACCTGTTACTCCTTATAATTCGGTTAAAGATATAAGATTGATCAAAAATGAGGGGGAGAAGGGGACAGATACGAGTTATAATGTAATCAAGGGGAAAGTGGTAGCTGGTTCAGGAACGACTTATAAGCGGGGGAATACTTCTTTGAACGGACTGAGCTGTGGTATAGTGAGTAAGCGGGGAGATAGTGTGTATCAACGGGAAAAGACGAATGACAGTGGTCAGCTTCGTTTTGATAACCTGCCGGAGGGTTCGTATTATTTGCGGGTGGACGCCCCGGGTATTCCGGTGGACACCACGGGATTGAATAGTTTTAATATTCCTTCTGATAATATACGGTATGATTCGGTAATTGTTCGGGTTGATACCAGCCGGGTATGGGTTGTGAGTAAGGAGGTGGATTCACTGACGAGCATAGCCCCATCGTCGGGGGCCGGGTTACAAGTGAAGAAGGTCTATCCGAACCCGGCTGGCGATCAGTTAAATATACGGGTTAACAATAGTAGTCGGTCGGATCGGGAGGTAGTCATTACATTACAAAGTATTCAAGGAAAGCGGTTATTGTATAGGGAGCATAGATTAATCGGCTCGGAAGCAGGGGAGATAGGTATATCCTTAGAGAGAATCCCCTCCGGTACGTTATTGTTGCAGGTAAAAGTGAAAGGCACCTCACTTACTTTTCAAAGGAAAGTGTTACATGTAGAATAGGGGAGCAGAGCCCCGTGCGAGAAGTTAGAGAACTTAATTATAAGCTCAAATTTATACCTTCCCGCTGCATTATTCTAATTTAAGGGAACGACTCGTTATTAGCCATATCGCAAAAATTACTTCCCATAAACCACCAGGTATCAGGAGATACATACTCCATGTTTTGCCAAAGAACTCCATCAAAAAACCAAAAGAAAGTAGGGCATATCCTACAATACCAAAAATGGCTAACCACGGTGGTATAATCATGTGCTTGTAGAAGGTTAAACACATCGGGATACTACCCAGTCCTAAACATAGCATCCCGAGGAAATATCCATGATCATACGAAATATTAATGGTGGGAACTAAATTCAATACAATACTCGCTAGTGCTATTGACTCAAATACTCTGGTAAAAAGATAAATATTACCTATTAGCGGGCTATATAGTTGTAACGTTTTTCTCAATAATATGCCAATAAAGAGTACCATAATAGAGTTCGCGATTATAAGTGTTGTAACGATATATTCTTTAAAAACCACTTCACTTTCAAAAAAGTGGCGCCCTAATCCATATGCTATAAAAGCCAACAGAAATAATGAGCCTATAGTTCGAGCTTTATAAATTTCAGTGAGCTGGTTTGTCTTTTTCATCTATGGTTTTTGATTTAAAATCAGCAATTAACAATTTTAATAATACCAAGAGCCTATTCAATGTTTCAGATTTAATGTTAATGCATCAGTTAATAAATTAGCGGAACTACTTCATCGGGTTTTATCTAGGATACTTAATTATTTTGCGTATTTAATTATTGATCTCTTCCAATTCCACTATTTTAATAGGGCGGGTGTCCTGTTTTCAGGTTTAGTCTCTGCATAATATACGGCACATCTAAAAACGTATAAAACACATCTATCTTGTTTAACTCCCGCCAATTGGTTTGATACTCAAAGAGTTCGTGGGGGGCTTCCCCTTTTAAGTCAACTACACTTTTTATTCCGATATCTACGAGGTCCGTCGCCAAAGACTTTCCAACACCGGGAATTTGCATTAAATGCTCTATGGCTACTTTGTTTTCATAAAGATTGAGGGATTACTTTTAATATATCAGTGATATTTTTCTGTTTACAGTAGTGTAATTAGATATATTTATAACGTTCATTGAACGTTTTGTCCTAATTGACATTGCAGAAGTTTCTCGTAAGTAGAACGTTCTTAAACAAAAAATCCATTTTACATTAATACAAATATACAATAATTTTAATAAAACAAGAATTAGTAGCGATGCGTGTAAAGAAGACCAGAACAATGATTCGATAAAAGAAAAAGAAAAATCAGGGGGAAGTTGTGAATGAGTTGATAGAACAGG
>CAZIGO010000300.1:0-572 GCA_964538595.1 uncultured Chitinophagales bacterium
AAGGGAAAAATCAATACACTGAACCAAGCGGTAGCAATTAAGGCACTAAAAGAGCCAAACCAAAATTGGGCGATCAAAAAAATAAGGGGGATACATAAACAACCTAACACGACAAAAGGTATGCGTAATAAGCCTACCTGTTCTCCCACCCACTGTGCCCAGCCATACATAAATACTCTATACCCCAACGGATGGGCATGATGATAACGCGCTTTATCTACAAGACTTTCTAAATTGGAGAAATTTTGGGAAGTATAAATTCCACTTAACTCGTCATTGGTGAGGGACATTTCCGATATTCCCGCCACACGTAAGATTATCCCTATTAAAAAAAGAATAAGAAAAAAAGTATAGATTACTTTTTGTGATCGGGATAATGAAGACAAGTCATATCATTTGAGAAGGGCCATTAAGTTCTTAACCAAACAATTTCTTAAAGAAGCGAGCGATCGGATCATAATAACGTCCTACCACCCGCTCTTTCAACGGTATAATACCATTATCAGTAATTTCAATACTTTCTGGACAGACGGAGGTACAGCATTTAGTAATATTACAATACCCCGATCCAA
>CAZIGO010000300.1:615-2867 GCA_964538595.1 uncultured Chitinophagales bacterium
TTTTTAATTAACGGAATACGATCTTCTGTGTCTAAAGGGTGCATTTCCAAGCTAGCCAAACGGATCATAAAACGAGGTCCCCCGAATTCCTCCTTTTTTTGATGATCGCGCAATACATGGCACACATCTTGACAGAGATAACACTCAATACATTTTTTAAACTCTTGAATCCGTTCTACATCCTCTTGATACATTCTGTACTCACCATCCTCATCCCGGGGTTCAGGGTTAAAAGGCGGTATTTTTTCATTGACTTCATAGTTCCAGGAAACATCAGGGACCAGATCTTTAATAACAGGAAAAGTACGGAGGGGCTGCACACTAATTGTTTCTCCATCTTTAAATTTTTCCATTCGAGTCATACAAGACAACATAGGAATCCCATTAATTTCTACACTACAGGAACCACATTTGCCGGCTTTACAATTCCACCGCACCGCTAAATCATTAGCTTGTCTTTCTTGAATACGATGAATAGCATCCAATACAACCATCCCTTCTTGTTCTTCCACCTCGTATTCTACCCATTCACCTCCTTCTTGATCTCCCCGCCAAATTTTTAAAGTTCGTGTTTTAGACATAACCCGTACAGTTTAATTTTATATTAAAAAGTTTTAATGACGCTACGATGATTGTTCGCGTTCCTTCGCTACCCGTTCCTCTAATTCTTCAATAGAAGCATAAGCGATTTCCGATAGTTCTTTGGGAGGTTCCGATCGCTTTTTCTTTTCCACTTTCATTTCTCCATCATCATCCTTTTTCACTATAATATTGTATTTACCCCATTCTTCTCGTTCCCCTTCAAAATCATCTCGGGTATGAGCACCTCGACTCTCTTCGCGCATTAATGCTGCACGCGCTACCGCCTCAGACACGGTTAATAAGGACAATACAGAAAGCGCTTGATTCCACCCCGGGTTAAACTGGCTGGCGCCCGGTGCTTTCATTTTAGCAGCTCGTTCTCGTAACTTTTTAATATTTTTAATCCCTTCTTTCAATCCTTTGTCATGTCTTATAATCCCCACGTGCTGTTGCATATTTTCCTGTAGATCTTCATGAATTAAGTAAGGATTTTCTCCTGACTCTCTATTTAAAATGTCGGTAGCTTCAGTTATTGATTGGTTAACCTGGTCTTCACTAATATCGGGCGTATTCTTTATGTCTTTTACATAATCCGCTGCTCCTATACCCGCTAACCGACCGAACACCAATAAGTCGGAAAGCGAATTACCTCCTAATCGATTGGCACCATGTAAACCAGTAGCACACTCACCACAAGCAAATAAGCCGGGGACATTTGTTGCTTGGGTTTCATGATCAACACGCACTCCACCCATAAAGTAATGTAATGTAGGTCCTACCTCCATAGGCTCTTTTGTAATATCAAGTCCTCCTAACACCTTAAATTGATGGTGCATAGAAGGCAAGTTATTTTCAATCTCTTCAGCGGGCAGTTGATCAGCAATATTAAGATAAGCTCCTCCATGTTCAGAACCTCTCCCGGCATCCACTTCTGATAAGATAGCTTTAGCCACAACATCACGAGTCAATAACTCGGGAGGACGACGCGCTTCTTCATCTCCTTTTAACCACCGATTTGTTTCTTCGATACTATCAGCAGTTTCAGAAGCAAAACGCTCCGGTACGTAATCAAACATAAAACGTTCCCCTTCACTATTCAGTAATATTCCTCCATCACCGCGGACTCCTTCCGTGACGAGGGTACCTTTTACCGAAGGAGGCCATACCATGCCTGTCGGATGAAACTGCGTAAACTCAATATCCATCAATTCAGCGCCGGCATGATAAGCCAACGCATAACCATCTCCCGTATATTCCCATGAGTTAGAAGTTATTTTCCAAGCTTTACCTGCTCCGCCCGTCGCTAATATGACGGATTTGGTTTTAAAAACCACAAACTGTCCACTTTCTCGCCAATAAGCTAACAAACCAGAAACTTTATCGCCATCCTTTAATATATCGATCACTGTACATTCCATATGGACATCTAAACCTTGGTGGACACCATGATCCTGCAATGTTCGAATTAATTCCAAGCCCGTACGATCGCCCACATGCGCCAAGCGTGGATAGCGATGTCCTCCAAAATTTCGTTGACTGATGAGTCCATCCTTAGTACGATCAAAAATCGCCCCCCATTCTTCCATTTCTCGCACCCGTTCAGGAGCTTGTTTCGCATGAAGTTCGGCCATTCTCCACTGATTCAGAAACTTTCCGCCCCGCATCGTATC